>CAZOHR010000001.1:0-43793 GCA_964579045.1 uncultured Bacteroidales bacterium
ACAGATAAATCCGTAGGAGCTACCTGTACAGCAATATCCAGCGCACGGTTCAATCCAGTAGAATTACCAATAATCTCAAATCTTTGTTTTATACTTTGCAAGTCCATAATTGCCTCAAACAAAATAATTTAGGTGCAAAGTTAATAAAAATTGTAAAATATTTTGATTCATAGTTTCATTTGCAAATTTATCCTGATGTTGTTAGTTGAAATTTATTAATTTTGTAGAATAATGAGTAGGTTAATATGAAATTACAACTTATAATTTTGTCATTATTTGTGACAATTATACATACGGTATCTCTTTCACAAAATCAAGCATACTCTTTCTTTATTGCAGGACATTCTTATGGAATTGTAGGTGGTCAAAACAAAGGGCTGCATCCACAATTTGTAAAAGAATTTGAATATCTTAAAACCCGCCAGGAGATAGAACTTGGATTTTTATTGGGTGATATAATACGTTTTCCTAACGAAGAGGGTTTTGATTCAATTGACAGCGAAATCGAGAAACTGGGTTTTCCAGTTTGTATTGCTGCTGGAAATCATGAAATGAAAAACCGAGAGCTTTTTGAAGCTAGATATGGGCCAAGTTATTATAAGTTTATGCATAATGGCGATCTTTTTATTATTCTTAATCCAAATATTGATGCTTGGAATATTAGTGGAGACCAACTTGCATTTCTGAAGAAAACATTAGATGAAGATGCTTCAGAATCAGCTAATATATTTGTTCTTTTTCATCAATTGTTGTGGGTTGACAACGATAATATTTACAATAAAATAATCCCTAATTCTTTTGAGGGTAGAGCTGACTCAATAAATTTTTGGACAGAGGTTGAACCACTATTTAAGAATCTTAAAAACAATGTTGTCTTTTGTGCAGGTGATTTAGGAGCATTTACTTGGTGCCAGAATTTTATGTATGATTCATATGCAAACATAAGTTTGGTTGCGTCTGGCATGGGCGATGGAGAAGGAGATAATTTTATTATTGTAAATGTTGATGAAAACAAAAATATAAGTTTCGAGATTATTTGCTTGAGTCCCCAAAAGCAAAATTGTGATAAGGACATTACCAAATTTAAAATTTCAGATGCGAAGTAACGCCCTTATAATCATAGACTTACTTCGTAGAATTTAGATATCCCATCAACATATTTTGAATTCCTGGTCATGCGAAAAGGAAGCGTGTTTATTACTGAAGAAGCACTATCATTATATAGTTCATTATATTTTATTTCAACAACAATCTCCGGGTCAACAAATGAGTCGTTTAAACGGTTATAGACTTCTCCTAATTTAAAGTATTCTATTTTTGAGTCTATTGTAAGTCTAAAATTACCGCTTAAGTCCCTAAAGTATTCTCTGTGATATCTGTTCATCAGCTTTATTTCAAGACCAGCAATTTCGTCAAAAACTTCAGGTGTGATTTCAGAGTGGCGAAAAATATTTCTAAAGAATTGGGTTGAAATATTCTCTGTAATTTCGAAATCGGGAAGTAGAAACGACATTTTTGTTCCACGGTATCCAGATTTTATTTTGATTTCAAAAACAGCACCACAAACAGTTCCAGTTTTCTCGCCATACCAGCGTATTCTGTATTTTTTTCTATCAGAATCTCCTCCAATGTTGTCGAAGAATGAATCCAATTCAGGAGTATCAAAATAGATATTATTTACAAAACGAGGATTAAAAATACAGCGAAAAAATGCCTCAGATGAAAGAACAATATTCCTTATTTGTTGATATGACAAGGCAGAGGGTTTGAATTTTCTTTCATACCTATAGTTTTCGAGTTTTGTGTATTTAATTTCTTCGTTCTCCATTATTGAATATCCACAAAAGAAACAGAAGCATTTTCAAGTTTAAGTAGATCGTTTTTACACTCAGTTAGAATTCCAATATTTTTAACTCTTACCCTAAATGCAAGGTCAAGATTAGTTTTATTCTGATCAAAACGTCTGAGAGTTGGTCTGCTAAACTTTGAATTTACTATCGAAATAATATTTTCCATATCTCCATCTTTAGGATTTTGTAAATTTACAATCAGGTTATATGAGTTAAGTTTGTTCATTGGTTTTATAAAATATCTTACCCAAATAACAGATAGTAGCACAAGGAATGCAATAATTGTAACTACTGGCTGATTGGCACCCATTCCCAAGCCAGTTGCTATTGCTAGGAAAAGATATGAAAGTTCTTCGGGCTCTTTAATTGCAGCACGATAGCGAACAATCGACAAGGCGCCTACTAGACCTAAAGAAAGAGCAACAGAACTTCCTACCAAAGTTATAATGAGCATTGTGGTTAATGAAACCATAATGAAATTGTATGAAAACTGGCTTTTGTTTGAAAGACTGTTTGCACAGCGACGATATGTTAACTCAAGTAATATTGACAAAACTATCGTCATTGCAGCATTTATCAAAAAGAGTTTAATATCAATCTCCTGCTGCTCAAAATTGAAGTACTGTAAGATCTTTTCGTAATTATTCATAGTTTAAAGTATTATTTTGTAAAAATATTGAAATTATTCGTAAAACATTGCAAACAATCTTGGTTTCTTTCCTTGGTAAATGACACCATTTAATTTTAGAGATGAACCTTTTTCAATTAGGGACGATACCCCAACGTTAGATAACTTACAATTATTAGCGCTAATAAATGCTGGACCGAATTCAGGTTTCTTTTGCATTATCACAAAGCCATAAACTGCATTATTTATTGAAACATTATCCAATTCGGCTGATGAGAGATCTTTGCTTGATATTCCTATGTTAACATTTTCGATATTCACAGTTGAGATTCTTGCTTTTGAATTTTCTCCAATGCTAATACCTTTATCCACACATCCAGAGATATCACAACTGATAATTTCCACATTACTGGTTGAGAAATCAATAGCATCATTTCCAGCATTTATAAACTTACAATTTTTAACAATGCCGGTACAAAAGTCTGAGTCATGAGAATCACCAAACGTGTTTTTAATAATACAGTCGTGAATATAAAAATCGCATCTAATGGTATTAATCATATCTTCACTATAGTTATCCGAGAAAATTGAATTGCTGATTTCGACATCGGATTCATAAAATACTACAGCACCAGTAAGTATCCAATCATTATAATTGATAGTGTTTAGATTGCTGAATTCTGTGTATTTAATTACAGATTTATTACTTGCTTGTAGGATAGTAAATCCCATAGCAGATTTGTCGGAAGAGGATATTTTTATCGGATTTTCTTTTGTGCCATTTAGCAATACTCCTGAGTTACTAATAAAGGCAGACCCATTTACCAAATCAATTTCTGTTCCTGGATTAATAACCACTGTATATCCTTTTGGAATATAAATATGCTCTTTGAATTTTAATTTCCCTGTAAATACAATTTGTTTATTTTCTTGGTTGGTGTACTTGGTTAAATCCATTGAGTTTGATGCAATATCTGTTCTTGGATTATATTTTGTTGGGGCTGGCCATTTACTGATTGGCACCATAAAAACAGAGTCTTTTAGTGCTAGTTTAAAATATAGAAATTCACAATCTGTTAAATCAGTGTTTGTACTTAACAGCTTTTCAAGAGCTTTGTCAGGATTGTTGTTTTGAATTTCTATATTTAACTCATGTGTCAACTTTTCTTTTGTGCCAAAGCCTTGAATAATTATTGCATCGTTAAGGAATATTTTAAGTAAAAATTCCTTTTCATTTTGTTTAAAGCAGTTAATATATTTATCAGCAACTATGTCGGTTCTGTAAATTCTTTTTGAGTCCATTGGCATATTGGCCAAATTCTTTATTTTTTGCTGATACTCGCTGTTTGAAAGTGAATCACAAAATGCCGGCAATAAGCTAGTTATTCTTGTAGTAACCCAATCAAACTGTTCTATATTCATATTGTAGTTGGAAAACTCTTTTTTTAATAATTGGTCATTTAGAGAATATGAATTTATGAATTCTTTTCTTGTGTCAGAAAAATGTTTCTCGCTCGTAAAAACACGAAGATATTTTAAGTAAGAATTTGCAAAACTAGTATCAGAAATAAGGTAGTATGTTGATGCTTTTAATTTGGAACAGTCGAAGTCGTCTGGCATAAATGAAATTGGAAAGTCGTTGTGATAAACAGATTCGCCAGCAAACATATCAAATCCTATTGGTTCGAGTCTTGATAAAACAGGGTTATAATAATATCGGATATTATGCCATTCAAGCGCATGAAATGCATTTCTCGAGTTTAATAGAGCATAAAATTTTGCCGTTTTGTCAACATCAAAAATTTCTGATGCTGGTGCGGACATGTTTCTAAAGCATTCGAGAAGGTTTTGCGCAACCAAAAAAGTGTTAAATTGTGCACTGTCACTCAATGTTTTATCTTTCCCAAAAGGCTCAATAACACTTGATTCAAATGAAAATTCGCTAGCCATTTTCAATCTCATAAAATCCCACATTCCAGCTTCAGAAAATTTAATTACCAATCCTTCTCTTCTTTTATTGCTTTCAATTAATTCTTTCTGAAAATGCTCTTCGTAGGCGTATAAACCATAGGACTTCCCATTGATATATACTGGTACAAACCCATATCTTGATGTAAGTAAATCTTCTTTTAGAAATTCTTTATGCAATAACCACTCATTTAAGAATGCTCTAGTCTTTGGCGTGTGAATTGAAAAAACCGACATTCCATTCCAACTACCTTCTTTTAATTTAATTCTGTACGACCATTTGTCTCCACTTAGATGATCAAGCCAATCTCCTTTTAATCTCATCTCAGCTTCAATCATTTTTCCATCAATGTATATTAATGCTTTTACATAGCTGTCGTCTTCGGTTATTAAAACTCCTTTTTTTAATGCTTCATTACGTTTCGCTTCTAGTTTCTCGAATTCTGTCTGTTGGATATAAATTAATAGAGGTTCAATTTCTTTGAATTCAGGGTATTTCTTTTCTTTTTTTATTTCTATTTTAAAATCGTCGATATAGGTTTCTTGAAATGCTGAATTAAAAACATAAAAAGCCAAACTATCATTAAAACTTGCTTCAGTAAATACTTCTATTTCAATTTGTTTCCAATCGTCATCAGGATCACCAATGTTTATATTTGATATATAGTAGAAGTTTTTATCGGCAACACCTTGCAAAACAAGATATGCATCAGACCCTTTTTTAATCGATAAGCTAACCTTTAGATATTTTGAACCTTTTACTCCCCCAAGTTTTATTAAACTTTGATATTGCTGCCAAGAATTTATTTTTAAACTATTATTACCAGAATTTGAGATGCTATCAATTATTTTACTCTCTAAACAATTAACATTCAGACCTTTAATGTTTGTATATATTTGCCCAGTGTCTGAGGAGTGCTCAAAATCGCAAATGATAATCTCATCAATATATACCTGCTTTTTGGGAAGCATGTTATTGTATATCGACATAATCCCCAAAAGTAGCAACAGCAAGATAATGATTGAAATAAAATCTTTAATTTGCTTTTGTTTTATTGATTTTCCGATATTCTTGATTGCCATGTTTTTATGGGAGAAGTAACAGGATTAAATGCAATATAGTTATTGTAAATAGCTGCTTTTTAATGATTGAAAATTTGATGCAATAATTTTTGTGGTAATTACAAAGGTCTGGCATAAGCCACAACATCTTCTGCATTTATTGATGCACCACATAAAATTACCAATCGCTCGATAACATTTCTAAATTCGCGAATGTTTCCAGTCCAGTTGATTTTTGATAGTTCATCAATCGCTGCAGGGTTTATTTTCTTTAAAGGAACACCCTGTTCATTGCACGACATTTCGATAAAATAGTCAGCTAGTAATGGGATATCCTCTTTTCTGCTATTAAGAGAAGGTACATGAATGAGGATTACACTAAGTCTGTGGTATAAATCTTCTCTGAAGTTAGTTTTTTCAATCTCAGAGCTTAAGTTTTTATTTG
This sequence comes from uncultured Bacteroidales bacterium, assembly GCA_964579045.1. Lineage (GTDB taxonomy): Bacteria > Bacteroidota > Bacteroidia > Bacteroidales > ML635J-15 > Bact-19. The sequence goes on from CAZOHR010000001.1 coordinate 5,954, forward strand.
TGGCAGCAATAATTCGCACATTAACATCTATATCTTTGTCGCTTCCAACTCTCGAAATTTTATTTTCCTGTAAGGCTCTCAAAACCTTTGCTTGTGCCGATAAGCTCATGTCGCCAATTTCGTCAAGAAAAATAGTACCACCATCTGCTTGCTCAAATTTTCCCTTACGCTGTTTAATCGCAGAGGTAAAAGCTCCTTTTTCGTGACCAAATAGTTCACTTTCAATAAGTTCGGAAGGAATAGCAGCACAATTTACTTCAATAAAAGGAGCTTGTGCCCTATTGCTTTTTTCATGCAGCCATCTTGCAACAACCTCCTTGCCAGTACCATTTTCACCAGTTATTAAAACTCTTGCATCAGTTGGAGCAACTCTGTCAATCATATCTTTAACCTTTTTGATTGCAGCCGATTCGCCAATCATCTGATACTTCATACTAACCTTCTTTTTTAAGGTTTTTGTTTCCATTATCAGATTCGATTTGTCTAGAGCATTGCGCAGGGTAATCATTATTCTGTTTAGGTCGAGAGGCTTTGGAATAAAATCGAAAGCTCCTTTTTTTATTGCCTCCACAGCCGTTTCGATATTGCCATGACCCGAAATCATTACCACTGGAACTTCGGGAGCCGATTCGTGCAGACTTTCTAGCACTTCGATTCCATCCATCTGTGGCATTTTGATGTCACAAAATATTACATCATAAGTGTTTTCTGCTGCAAGCTGAATTCCGGTTTTTCCGTCTTCTGCCAAATCAACATTATGACTTTCAAAAGTAAGAATATCTTTCAGCGTGTTTCTAATGCTACGCTCGTCATCAATAATAAGTATTTTAGCCATGGCTTTGTTTTTTCTTTTTGCAAAGATAAAAAAAGAACAGGATAATTGCAAATCACAATCCGCCGTGGCGGACAAATCGCAAAATAGCACGATTCCCTTGTGATTTTATTTATTTTTCCGATTTACTTTCCTTAACCAATATTTCTGGAAATGTTTCTTCTTTTATCATTTTTCCACTTTCGTCGAAGTACTGCCATAGTCCAGTTTTTTGATTCTCAGAAAATTGACCTTTAATTGCTAAAATGTTTGGGTTATGGTATTTCTCAAAACTTCCTTGTTTTACGTTCGCTTTGAATTGTATTTTCTCTTTTATATTTCCGTCTTCAAAATATTCTGTTTCAAATCCTTGCTTCTGGTTTTCTACAAAATCGGTCTCTCTTAATATTTTGCCCGATTTATAATACTCTTTCCATGTGCTATTTTTTTTCGATAATACATAAGTGATTTCTCCCTGCAATTCACCTGTTTCATAGTAATACAGCCAAGTGCCGGTTTTTTTATGTTTTTCGTAAAACTGTACTTCACGCAGGTTTCCGTTTTCAAAAAAGTATTCCCATTTTCCAGTTTTCTGACCAATTATATAATTCTCAACAAATTTTTTATTCCCATTTTCAAAATATCCACAAAATTCACCATCTAGTTTGCCTTCTTTGTATTGTGCCGATGTTTTTTTCTTGCCGTCAGAATAATACTTTACCCATTTCCCATCTTGCAAATTATCTTTGTAGGTTCCTTTTTCTTTTATTTCGCCAGTTTCATAATATGTAGTGTGTTTACCATTAAGTCTGTTATTCTTATATTTGGTTACAGACATTTTTTGACCATTTTTGTAAGTGCTGGTAATCGTCCACACAGAGTCTTTTTGATTTCCAGCAAAGACAAAATAAGAACACACCAACATGACTAAAACTGAAACTATTGAAGCTTTCATAATCTTTTATTATTTAGTTATTCTGTAAAAACTAGAATCAAGTTCGTGTACTTTTATTTTTGTAATCGGTAATCTGTAATCAGTAATCAGTGGTTTTTCATTGCCGCTATCGCTAATTGGAATTACACTTTAGTTATAAAAAGTAGAATCTCGAGCTTACTACAATTTTACCGATTACCTACTACTGATTACATAATAATAACAGAGACCTAAAACATCTACCATAATCTTTTATTTTTCAGTTACAACAATCTTTTTCACCTCATTAATTGTTGCAGATTCTAACTTTATAAAGTAATTACCTGCCGAAACCTTTTGGCCAGAAGTTGTTTTTAAATTCCATGATATAGTGTGTTTTCCGGAATTTAATTTGCCGTTTTCGAGAACACTAATTGTTTTACCCTGCGAATCCAAAACTGTAAGTTTGATTTTTCCAGTTTCATTTAGATAGAATTCAATATTTGTAAAGTCAAAACAAGGATTAGGATTTATTCTCAGTAAATCGGTAGAATTGTTTTCGATAATATTCACTGTGTTTTCTTCAACGTTAATATAAAGGTCCTTGGTTTCGGTGCCATTAGGAGTAGTTAATTTAACTGTGTAGAATCCTGGAAATGTATAGGTAAACTGTGGATCTTGAGCATTGCTGTCATCAGAACCATCGTCGTCAAAATCCCAACTCCACGAAGCTGATGCTGGATATGACAAGTCGGTGAACGAAATGCTTAATGGAGCAACACCAGTAGTAATATTTGCAGAAAAATCAGTGTAAGCCGTCATACTAGAGTTAGCAGTAAAAACTTGTTCGTCGGACCAGTCGCTCCATTTTTGGTTGTGATCGCGGTATGAAACTCGCCATGCATACTCGTTACCGTCAATAAGAGGAGCATTAACTTGTAAACGTCGTAAATCAATGCCTTCGTTTAGGTCCGTTGGAATGTAATCAGGTGCTCCACTATCGCCATATATATTAACCCAATCTTGTCTTTTTTCCAAAACTAGATTGCTATAGTCACCAGGATTATCTGTAATTTGAAATTTAACACTCATCAGACTATCAACTCCAACATATTCGGAAGCAACTAAAAGAGGTAGTAACCCAGTTTCTCCAGAAGGAGACATTGCAACAGGCTTTTCTGGTTTAGGTTGATCTAGCTTTCTGTAATAATAGTCAATAAGAACGTTGTCCATGCCCAAATCTGTATTTCCGAATGCGTAGGTAAACATCTCAAAACTGCGATTTTCCAAATCTATATCCACAATATTATATAGGTAATAATCAAGGGCAATCATAATCTCTTCATAGTCTTGCTGATTTGGATACATTCCCCATCTGTCGAGTGCAGAGCCAGCTCCACCTGTTAGCATTACAAAAAAATCGCCATTTGAATTTGCAACTTTAGATTCTACTGTACCTCGTTCATAGTTATGAGAATGACCATAAGCAAGAAGTTGAACTTTGTCATAATCCTGCAATACTGGAATAACATCATTTTGGATATAATCGGTATTTCCATCAGGCCAAATTTCGCTGTGACCAGGCTGGTGTGTAAAACAGAAAGACATATCAACATCTGGATTGGCATCAGCTTGCGAAAGTTTGTTTTCGAGCCAAGATGTTTGAACACTATTGGAATAAGTTCCATTTCCGTTAATAAATACAAACTGAGTATTCAAATAATAAAAATTGTAAAACTTCTCGCTCAATGGCCAAGAGTAATCACTAACATCTTCATATTTCATATAATCGTAGAAGTTTGCCGATTCATTTTCGTGATTGCCAATGATTACCATAAACGGAAGGTTTGCTGATAAAGAGGCGTAAGGTCTGAAATATTCATTTTCATATTGACTGATTTCACTGCCACTGGAAACAATATCTCCAACATGAACAACCATGTTTATATAATCCTCAATAGGAGATCCATACATTTCGACAGCTTTGTTTTTTGCAGCAATGGCTATTTCTGTAGTTTTTGCTATATCTGTTCTACTGTCACCAACTAGAATAAACCTTAGATGCTGATTACTTTCTACTGTTTCAGATGGAGTATTAAAGCTATAAATCTCAGATTCCTCTGATTCACTAATACATTTATAATAGTATTTGGTGCCAGGAGTTAAGCCACTAAGTTTTGCAGTTTGCCAATTTTTACCATTAATGTCTTCATTTGACCCAGTTTGTGATAATCCAAGCGCAGTGGTTGTTCCATATTCAACAGTAGTTGATCCTGTAAGATTTGAATGCCAACTTATATAAATACTAGTAGGTGTTGGAGTTTGTAAATATGGTAAAATTCCAGTTAAAATCGGATCTATAGTATGTCCGTAACCTCCAAGCGAATTAACCTCTGTCTGATTTAAGGGATGATTAAAAATTGCTGTTAGCGCAATGTCAATAGGATTGTCTTCGCCGTCATTATCTGCAAAAAAATGAACAAGATTATCACCAGATGATGGATACAAACTGTAACTGCCGTCAACTGGTAATGGTCCGCCATTTAGAATTAAAGATCCGTCGAGATAAACACGGTAATAGTTTCCTAAATCAACCGAAACTACCATACGATACCATTCGTTTGGATTTACGACATAGGTACTGTAACCTGGACCATCGGTCGAACGACCAACTTGACCTGCTGTGTTTATAAAAAGCTCCCCATCATTTGAGTTTGAGGCATTCGCCTGATAGAAACAATGCCAAACCGAAGTGCTAGATACTTTAAAGTCGTAAACCAAACTATATTCATTTACTTCTGTACCACCACCGTTACCGGCTAAATCATGGTAACATGTGTAGTAACTTCCAGTTCCAATTGTAACTGCGTTATCCCCAGCTTCTGGGCCAGCAATTGCCGTAGCTGAGCCAGTAAGTACCAAGCTATTTCCTGTAGTTGCTGCGGTTAAGTCGGCACCATTATTAAATTCCCATAACCCAGCAATTCCTGGATGTTCGGCAGGGATTATCTGTGGTGCCTGTGAAAAAAGAGCTACACTTTGAATCATTAGAAAAACTAAAATCGAAATAGAATAAATGAGTTTCATATTAGTTGGATTGAAAATTTGTGATAAAGATAGAATTTTTTTTAATGTTAAGTTAATGTTAACTGAATTTTTAATTTTTACAGGATTTACTTACAAAAAATCTTTGTTTTTTCCGTTTAAACAATTTTATTTACTTTTGGCTGTTGATTAATACTAAATATCACAGATGTTTTTTAAACGCAATAACTTTTCATTAATGACTGATGATGAGCTGATAAAGCACTATAAGCTTCATCAGGATAAGGAATGCGTTGGGGAACTTTACAAACGCTATACTGGCCTAACTTACTCTATTTGTGTAAAATACCATAAAGATTCTGAAAAGGCTCGCGAAGCAGTTTTGATGATTTTTGAAGAACTGATTGACAAATTACTCGTACACGAAATACAAAATTTTAAGTCGTGGCTTCACACTGTTGCAAGGAATCATTGTTTATTAAGTTTCCGTTCCAAAAAATATGAAGAGCAGTTTATTGATAATTATCAAAAATATCAAAACGATTTTATGGAACAGGATAAAGTTTTGTATCCTGAGTACATTGTAAAAGAAGAAAATTACAAAGAGCTTGAAAAATGTATTAATCAATTAAAACAAGAACAACGAAACTGTATCGAATTATTTTATTTGCAAGACAAGTCTTATGTTGAAACAGCACAAATTACTGGCTATACAATGAAAGAGGTAAAGACTTATCTGCAAAATGGTAAACGGAATTTAAAAATACTTATGAGCGGAAAAAATGAGTAAAAAATTAAACATATCAGATTGCTCAGAATGCTTTTCGGAAGAGGTATTGGTAAAATATATCAACGACGAACTAAGCATTGAAGAATCGGCAGCTGTTGAGAAGCATATTTTGTCCTGCGAGATATGCTCCGATGCTATTGATGGACTTTTGATGCTTGAATCAACAGAAGTATTTATTAACACAAAAGATGGAATTAACACTGAAATTGATAATTTAATCAGAGTATCACATAAGAAGAGAGCATTGAATATTAATTCAATTCGTGCGATTGCCGCTGTTGCTCTGATTTTGGTGTTGTCGGGAACCTATTTTTTAATTGACAATTTACTTTCTGATGATACCGTTGAGCAAATTAATCTTGCCGACAATTCCAATAGTGACAGTGCTGAGATATCACCAGAAAAACCGGCTCAAGAAAATGAAATTGCCGATATGAAGATAGGTGATCAACAAAATCAGAAAGAGATATATTTTATACCGCCTATTTTTAATCCAGATTCCGATTTCGAAGTATACGAAGAAGAATCTCAACCATCTGATGTTGATGTCCTAAAAGTGGAAGAAAAAAGCGGAGATGAATTGGAGTCTACTAGAAACATAGAAGGAATTTTTGCGTGGGGCAATGCCACTCCAACAACTGCGTCAGGAGGCTCTGCAGATGATAGAAGTTCAAATTCTGCAATTGTGGTTGAAAACAAGAATGAAGTAGGAACTGGTGGTAGTATTGAAACGATTAGCTCTTCGAAAGTTAATGCAGTAAGTGAAGATTTTGAACAATCAAGTGCTGGACTATTTTCAGGTAAAGAGAAAGCAGATAAAAAACTTGCCGAACGAGAAGAGGCTAGAAATAAAAGAGACGAATTCTCAAAAGCAAACAAGGAGAGTGATGCTCCTGGAGTAGCTGTAAAACATGAAGGAGGTGAGATAGATGGTATAACTCAAGTAGTTAGTTATTCCGATGCAACTGTAGAAGCATTAACGATTGTGGATGATAATATGGAGGTTGATGAAGACGAAGTTGAGGAATGTGTGAGTTTTGCAGTTGTGGAGCAAAAACCGACTTTTCCTGGAGGAGATACAGCATTATTGTCTTTTATCTCACGCAATATTGTTTACCCGGACGAAGCAAAAGATTCAAATATTGAAGGGAAGGTTTATGTCCAATTTGTAATTGACAAAAACGGTGATGTTAAAAACGTTAGTATTGTCAAAGGAGTATGCAATTCTTTAGACTCGGAAGCTTTGAGAGTAATAAAGATGTTGCCACGCTGGACACCCGGAAAACAACGCGGGAAAGCAGTAGAAGTATCTTATCTTATTCCTATTAACTTTAAAATGGACTAATTGAATATTTACAATTTTTCTTTTGTAAGTTGAACACTTAGCTTACTTTTGTTGTTATAAATTACAATTAAATTAAAGGAGATATGCTAAATGTTGTTTTAGGAGCAAGCCCAAATCCAAGAAGATACTCATATAAGGCAATTGAAGTCCTTGTGGAAAATAAGTATAAAGTTATTGCTGTAGGTGTTAGGTCTGGCACTGTTTCGGGAATAGAAATTCAGGAAGAATTTCCGTTGCAGATACCAATTGACACCATTGCCATGTATCTCTCAATAGAAAATCAGGAAAAATATTATGATTTAGTTCTAAATAATTTACCGAGAAGAATCATTTTTAATCCGGGAACATACAACCCAGAATTTCAAAAAATGCTTGTTAGCAAAGGGGTTGATGTTGTAAACGATTGCGTTCTAGTTATGGTAGGCAGGGGTATCTTTTAAATGAGGGAAACAAAAATTCATAAAACAAATATTTGTAATAATATTTTTTTATTTTTGTGGGCTATAAAAAAAAATTAGATGTCGGATTCGAGTCAGGAAAATATTTTTAATCTGTCTAACTTGTTAGGATTTATTTCAAAGAATAAAATCGCCCTGATTATAATATGTATTGTTGCTTTTATCGTTTCTGTAATTGTTACAATGTCGATTCCTCCCAAGTTTAAATCGACAGTAATTCTATTTCCAACATCATCAGGATCCATCTCGCAGGCATTGATTACAGAAAGTCAGCAGAAGAAGGAGATTTTAAATTTTGGAGAAGAAGAAGATGTTGAGCAATTGATGCAGATTTTACTTTCATCAGAAATCAGAAATCGAGTAATCGAAAAGTATGATTTGTTTAAGCACTATAATATTGATAGAGATTCCAAATACGCCAACAGCCAACTTTATAGAAAGTATGAAGCAAATGTAGATATTTCGCGTACAGAATATATGTCGATCCGAATAGATGTGTTGGACGAAGATCCAGAAATCGCAGCACTTATTGCCAATGATATTGCAGCGCTGGTTGATAGCATGTATTCTAAAATCCAGAAAGAACGTGCAACAAAAGCTTTTAATATTGTTGAGAGAGAATTTATCTCACAAAAGGAAAAGATTAAAAATATTGAAGATTCTCTCGATGCCTTAGGAAAACTTGGAGTGATTGATGTTAAATCGCAAACAGAAATGTATAGCGAACAGCATGCAATTGCAATTGCTTCAGGTAATGAAAGAGCAAAGCTAGAAATAGAAAAAAAGCTAGATATTCTTGCAACATACGGAAGTTCTCATTCAATTTTAAAAGAGCAGATGTTTGAAGAAGTAAAACAGCTTGCTGTTATTGAAGCGAAATATCGAGAAGCAAAAATTGATCTTGAACAGGATTTGCCAAATACATACATTGTTAGTCCTGGAGAGGTGGCAGACAGAAAAACCTATCCAATATATTGGCTCACAACAAGCATTAGTGTAATTTCGACGCTATTGTTTTCAATTGTACTGCTTGTCTTATTTGATAAGTACTTAAAAAAAAAAGTCTGGCCTTTGTCGAAGAAGACCTGAGAGAATTGGTAAATAAATTTGAAATACCTAAATACGAAGTTATGGAAAATTATTTTAAAACAAAGAGTATATTTGTACTGATAATGAAGTGGAAATGGCATCTTCTAGTTCTAGCTGTTGTCGCTGGTGGTCTTGGAGCACTGTTCTCGTCTTCATGGTTTATTAAACCTAAGTTCAAATCTACTGCAGTAGTTTATCCAGCTAATATTGCTCCTTTATCAGAAGAGTCTGAAAGTGAGCAGATGCTCGAGTTGCTTCAGTCGGATGATATTAAATTTGAAGTTATTGACGCTTTTGATTTATATGAACATTATGGAGTTGACCCAGATGGAAGTAACCATGTATCTAAAATAATTAAGACCTATGATGGTAATGTTAACATTACAAAAACACCAAACGAAGCAATAGTTATAACTGCTTTTGATATAGATCCTCAAATGGCTTCTGACATTATTGATTCAATTATTGCATACTATAATTTAAAGGTGCTAGATTTAAACATTTCTAAATCAAAGGAGATTGTCACCATTTATAAGAGAGAATACAATAAAAAAATAAAAGAAGTAGATAGTCTTGCAAACATTTTAAAGACTTTCAGAACCCAATATGGCATGCTAGATTTAACGGCTCAGGTTGAAAAATACACAGAAGCCATCTCTAATGGAAGAACTCTAGACGAAGCTCACGAGGTACTTGGCAATTGGGAAGAATACGGTGCAGAATACAGTAAGAACGACTCATTGTTCTATTACGCCCTATCTGATATGCATACAGCTAAAACAATTTACGAAGGTTCTCTAAGAGATTCGGAAAAGATGCAAACATATGCTCATGTGGTTTCAAAACCTTATCCTGCTGATAAAAAATCATTTCCTGTTCGTTGGGTTATTGTTCTATTCTCTGTTTTAGGAGGATTCTTGGCTGGAACAATTATAATTTCAATAATTGAGGGTATCAAAAAACAATAAATGGAAATTACCGAAGCTAAATATAAACTAATAGCTTTCTATGCACTTGCTTTTCTCTTTATTGTCACCAATTCATATGTGATTATAAAAGAAGAGAGTTTTTTGTTTAACCTTATTCCTTTAGCGATTATTGTTTTTTTTGCTTTGTTCTTCGCATTGGACAAAATGCTTCTATTCTCCGTTTTCCTTGTTCCGTTTTCCGTTCCATTAAGAATATTCTTTCCGAATCTGGATTTTAATATTGATTTACCAACAGAGCCAATCTTCGTCGCAATTCTGATAATTTTTCTTTTAAAACAACTCAGAGATCGTGATTTTGACAAAGCAGTAGCTCGCCATCCTATATCAATTTCAATATACATTTATCTTGCATGGAAGCTTGTTACCGTTTTTACTAGTACAATGCCACTTGTGTCAGTTAAGTATTTTTTTGCTTCTCTTTGGTTTATCATTCCCTTCTTCTTCCTAATGTCGCAGGTTTTTAGGAAAGAAAAAAACATAATTCGATTTTACTGGATGTACATTATTCCGTTCTGTGGGGTTATTACATATACATTGATTAAACATGCTGCTCGAGGTTTTAGTCAAAACTCTGCAAATTATGTAATGAATCCCTTTTATAATGACCATACTTCATATGGTGCTCTTCTCGCAATGTTTATTCCTGTAATTGTCGGATTTTTGTTCAATAAAGAATTAAAAACTAAATTAAGAGTTATTGCTGGTATTGTGTTGTCATATTTTCTTGTAGCAATTGTTATGTCTTATACCAGAGCAGCATGGGTCAGTCTCATCGGTGCTTTAGGCGTTTATATGATTCTCCGATTTAAAATTAATTTTAAGGTTGTGATTGCTGGGATTGTGATTGTCGTAGGCTTATTCTTGGTGTTTCAAGATCAAATTTTTTTCTCTCTAGAACGAAATAAACAGGATTCATCTACCGACTTTAAAGAACACCTGCAGTCAATTAGCAATGTTGCTACTGATGCATCAAATATGGAACGATTAAATAGATGGAATTGCGCAGTGAGAATGTTCAAAGAAAAACCAGTTTTTGGTTGGGGGCCGGGGACTTATCAGTTTAAGTACGCTCCATTTCAGTTTTCATACGAGAAAACAATTATCAGCACTAATGCAGGAGATATGGGGAACGCTCACAGTGAATATTTAGGTTCTCTTTCCGAGTCTGGATTGTTTGGGATGCTCTCGTTTATTGCAATGTCATTGATTATCTTTATTACTGCAGCAAAGAACTATGTAAGGGCGAATTCATATTCGCTTAAGATTATTACAGCTTCAACAATTGCTGGTCTTACAACATATTTATTGCATGGATTTTTAAATAACTTTCTTGATATAGATAAAGCAGCTGTTCCATTTTGGGGTTTTGCTGCAATTATTGTAGCTGTTGATGTTTATCTTATTAAGAATAATAAAGAGAAAGAAATCGAAGTAGATAAAATAGATTAAAATCAAGTTCCGGAGATATTTAATATTTATTCCATAAAACAAATTTAAAAAGCTATGAACAACAAGAAGTTTTTATTAATATTATCATCAATTCTAATTATTTCAATAGCCAATTCCTGCACAATGAAAAAGAAAATCGGAACTGATATTACGAAAATAGTATATTCTTTTGGAGATTCCTCTGTTCCACCAATGTATCACAGAAGTTATGTTATCACAGCAACTCCTGAGTCAATTAGTATTGTTGTTGATTCATATGGAACTATTCTTGCAGATACTAGTTATACTTTCGACTCGGAAAGATTCGTAGCATTAACAAGTAAAATCAAAGAATTTAAGATTGAAAATGGGAAAGATGCTGAAGATAGCAAGGGCTGTACAGGTGGAACTACCAAGTCTGTTCAGGTATTCAAGGGTGAGGAAGAGATTATTAATGGCACAAATTACTATTGTGGTGGTGAAATATTTGGCAATCTAAAAGGCGATGCGGACTCTTTTGCCGACGAAATAAAAACGTTTATCCCAGACTTGGATAAATTGCGCAAATAAAAATATACAGAACCTTAATATTAAAAGCAGCCAAAATCAAAAAATTAGCGTCATAAAAATATTCTGTGCGAATTAATTGAGTAACTTTATGCACTTAAAATATTTTATGAAAAATTACATATTTTTATTTCTATTTGTTTTATGTTTTGGTTTCTTTGCTAATGCCCAAATCAGCACTTTCCCTTGGAACGAAGATTTTGAATCTGCAGGTCTGCCATCGGGCTGGACTCAGGAGTATGTTAACGCGAGTGTAAATTGGCAAACTTATGCTGGGGGTACTTATGGAATGCCATCTTCTTCATATTCAGGCACAAAAAATGCGTTTTTCTCATCCGATAATTACGATGACAATCAAACGATTCTAATTAGTCCCCAACTTGATTTATCTTCTCTCACAAATCCGATTCTGAGTTTTTATCATGCCCAGATACCTTTTGACACAGATCAAGACGAACTTAGAATTTATTATAAAACATCTGCAAGCGGACCTTGGATTTTATTGCAGTCATACACTACCGCTGTGATGAGTTGGACTTTTCGTCAGATTATTTTGCCCGAAACGTCGAATGATTTTTATATTGGATTCAGTGCGAAATCGGGATATGGCCTAGGTGTTTGTGTCGACCTTGTAGAAGTGCAAAATGTTGAACCTTGCCTTGATCCAACAGCTATTTCTATATTGCAAGCTTCAGATTCGGGTGCAGTAATTGATTGGCTTGCTGGAAGTTCAGAATCAAACTGGCAGGTAGAGTATGGAGTTCAAGGCTTTACTCAGGGTGGAGGGACACTTGTCAATACAACCGAGTCCACACACACATTCACATCTCTTTCTGCTAACGAAGATTATGATTTCTATGTGAGAGCATATTGTAATCCTTTGTATAGCGATTGGGTAGGCCCTTTCAGCTTCTCAACAATTTGTGCAATTGCTGATATCTTTCCATATAATGAGGGATTTGAAAACACAACAGCTCCTGTGCCATGCTGGAGTATGGAATATGCAAACCCTACACCCAATAGCGGCAACTTAATGACCCACAGTAACTCCTTTGCTTTTGAAGGAGCTAGATCATTCAAATTTTGTAGCTATTACATTGGAGCACCTTATAATCAATATCTTATTAGCCGTCAATTTGATTTTCCTCAAGAGATGCAAGTCAGTTTCAGATATAGAAAAAACACAAGTGGTACTGAAATTTTCTGTGTTGGAACTTCATCAACAACGGATGCAGTATCTTCTTTTACATGGGGCGAAAATGTCACAAATGCAAATTCAACTTGGAAATACTTCAGTTTAGAAATTCCAGCGAACACAAAATATATTGCAATTCAGTACAAATCTAATTTTCAAAATTCATTGTTTGTAGATGATCTGCAAATTAGAAATGCTACTAATTGTTATGAGCCTGTTGATGTTACTATTGGCACAGTAGGCTCTACTACGGCAGTAGTTGGATGGACTGCTGTAAATGGAGAAACAACATGGAAGCTAGAATACGGTACCGCTGGTTTTACACAAGGTTCTGGTACAATAATCAATACAGGCTTAAATCCATACACAATCACAGGTCTTAATTCCGAGACACAATACGATGTTTATGTAAAAGCTGATTGTGGTACTCCCGAAAGTATCTTTACAGAAAAAAAGAGCTTCACAACTTTGCCAGCTTGTTTGCCAGTGACGGGTTTTCAAGTTACTTCAAATACAAATAGTAGTGTTAGTTTAAGCTGGAATACCAATGCCGCGGTTTTTTACGAAATAGAATACGGTGTAGATGGATTTATACAAGGTTCTGGAACTACAGTTTCGTCAATTGTTACAGGAACAAAAACGATTACTGGTCTTCTCGAAAACACCGCCTACGATTTTTATGTCCGCGCTTATTGCGGGGCTGCAAATGGTTTTTCGGATTGGAGCACAGCAGTAAGTTGCATCACATATCCTTGTGCTACAGGTTGTTTTTACACATTTACTCTTAACGATTATTGGGGCGATGGTTGGGGAAATGTTAGTCTTGGAATCTATCAGGATGGAGAATTAACAAATACACTTAAAATCGAATCAGGATATACTTTGGAAAGTCAAATCTACATATGTGATATTTCAAATGTCGAAATCGTTTTAAATCAAGGAAGCTTTGCCGACGAATGCTCTTTCTACGTTTACACACCTTATGATGTATTTGTTTATTCTAGTGATTTTGAAACTTTAGGGTCTGTTCCTGACCAAACGGTACTAAATAGTTTTACTGGTGATTGTAGTGAACCAGATTGTTATCCGCCATCGAATACTTCCTATTCACAACTTTTGTATAGCTCATGCATGATAAGTTGGCAGGCTGGAAATGGTGAAACTTCATGGAATGTAGAATATGGTGCTGCTGGATTTTTACCAGGTTCGGGGACATTAATTTCTGGCGTTACTGAAACCACATATTTACTAAACAGCTTAACTCCTTCAATGGCTTATGATGTCTATATTTATGCAAATTGTGGCGTGTCTGGATTAAGCAATCCTGTTGGGCCCGTTTCTTTTACCACATCAGCAGCACCTATTGCATTAGATATTTGTGGGCTTAGTCTTAATATTCCAGATAATTCCTTCTCAAATGCAAATTTTGAAGTTTCTGGTTTGGTACCATCAAGTCCTTTTACACATTTCAATCTAGAGTCAGTTTCATTTATAATTCAACATCCTTATGATGCGGATTTAGAGTTGTTTCTTGAATCTCCCGAAGGCGTAACAGTTACTCTTATTCAAGATAATGGTGGAATTGGTGATAATTTTGGAGATGTTGGTGGTTCTTGTACTTATAAAACTATATTGTCGCTTAATCCTGTTAATGGAAGTATTGCTTCTGGCACAGCTCCATTTAATGGAAATTACTCAGCAATCGGCGATTTGAACAACTTCAATACAGGAGCAGATTTAAACGGGCTTTGGAAGCTCAAAATTGTTGATGATAATAATTTATATACAGGTAAGTTACAATACTTTAATCTCAGTTTTATTGAAACCAAAGCACTTTTTGCTGACGATGAAACATTTTTTGAAAATGTTACCAATGATGGAAGTATAAGTAATACTATCTCCCTTCAACTATACAACGAAAGTTTTGCTACAATGGGTAATCTTGTCGAAAATACAGATTTTGAGGTTCTGAATTTGCCAAGCGGACTGTCTGTTCAGATAAATGTAACAGGAGCAGATATGGCAGATATTAGTTTAGTCGGGAATGCAATTGATAATATGACTGACCTTAACAATTTAATTATAAGTTTAAAAAATGCTGCTTTTGTAGGGGGAGATGCTAATGCTGTCGAAGGGTCGATTTTGAATTTTAACATAGATTACCTAACAGTCATAAACTTGACAAATAATTCTGTTTCCGAAACTGTTATTTGTGCTAATGAAACATATCCAGTTTTTGTTGATTATTCTTTTACCAATAATAGTGAAACTACTCTGGAAATCGGCACCGAAATATCGCTAGATGTTGAATCTCCTGTAGGTTCATTAGCTTTTACTGAGGTAATTACTCTACAAGAAGTTTTGGCAATCGGTGAAAATGTGTTGGGTGAATGCACTACACCTTTGTATTTTGATATTCAAGGGGAACATACTGTTTCTACAGAAGTCAATATCGCCAATGATGTTAATTCTGCAGATAATGAAATTATGGTTTTATTTGAGGCAGTTACTCACCATAGCGAATTTCCACAATCTGTAAATGACACTATATATGTTGACGCCTTCCCATTTGGTATATATGCAACTGCAGTATTCGAGCCAGTTGAGTATACTCAAGTTTTGTATTATTTCTGGAATGGAGAGTCTGGATCTGCCTCGTATGATGTTTTCGCTGAAGGATGGGTCTATCTAAATACAGAATCAAATTACTGTAATGTGATGGATTCAATTTATATTGCACTAGGCACTTCGATACCAACTGAATCGAAAACCGAGTTCAGTATTTATCCCAATCCTGCCAATGATGTTATTATTATTAATTCATCAAATATTGACGCACAACGAATATTTATTTGTGGTGTAGATGGCAGAATTTATATTGAGTCAAATATAACTGAGCAGAATAATACATTTGAATTATCTGTATCTCAGCTATCTCCTGGATTATATTTTGTAATTGTCGAAAGCAATACAGGAAGTTATAAAAAGAACTTTATTAAAATGTAATGAATAAGCTATACCGAAACATCATAATTTACATATTACTTGTTTTTTCAATTACAGGTTATTCTCAAAGTATCGAGATTAGTAAAGACTACAATAGCCCTACGCCTTTCGTGTATAATTCTGCTGATGACTTCTATTTTGTCTCCATGCTCGGAGGCAATTGCCAACCGATTTCTATTCCCAGTTGTACGCGACTATATAATTCAAACAATAGCTTTTTTCAATTTACAGCAAATGATGGGGGAAATTTTAAACTTGAGTGTGATTTTCGTGATTCTGTAGCTGGTGGCATTAGTTTCTTTGTTCAGAAGAATGGTGTTTTAAAAGAATTATATTGCACAGATTTTAATACCAATTTGCTGTTGGTAAAGTATATAAACAGCAATATTGCTGGAGAGACAATAATTGCACAAGTTTGGTTTCATCAAACAGAAGTGGATTATGGTGCACACCTTAAAATTACCGATTTTGCAGGCTATGGAAATACAAAAGTTCCAGATATTGATATCACCACTTATACTCCAGAGCAGCTTGTCAACGATGTCTTGATTTCTGGTTGTGTAGAAGCATTAAATATTACTTATCAGGGTGATGATCAAAGTATTGGATATTTCGAAAATGGAGTTCCTGGACTTAGTTTTACAAAAGGAATTGTAATGAGTTCGGGTAGGGTAACAAATGTGCCTGGTCCAAATGATTCTGGTTCCGAAGGCTCAAATATGCACGAGCCGGGAGACAACGATCTGGAAGCTATTATTGGTGGAATGGATACTCACGATGCTGCTGTTCTTGAATTTGATTTTATCCCAGCTAGTAATGTTGTTAGTTTTGAGTATGTTTTCGGTTCAGAAGAGTATGAAGAATTTGTAGGACAAGGCTTTAATGATGTGTTTGGGTTTTTTGTTAGTGGTGGCCCAGAAGCATACACAAATGTAAACATAGCAAGAATTCCCGTTGTTGGTGTTCCAGTTAGCATTAATAACGTAAATCAGACAGATAATTCGGCGTATTATGTAAATAACGATGGTGGCGTTCATCTCCAATTTGATGGAATGACAGTAACCTTAACTGCCGAATTAAATGTTACGCAATGCCAAACTTATCATATGAAACTTGCGGTTGCTGATGTTGGTGACGGCATATATGACTCGGGCGTTTTTCTTAAAGCAGGGAGTTTTAATTCAGGTGCAAGTGTGGAGCTGCGAAATTATAATGCATGGGGTCTCGAAGGCTTTGTGCACGAGGGCTGCACCAACGATATCATCTTTGCTAGATCAGATTTATCTAATCTTAGTGATCCGATGTCTGTGCTGATTTCTATTGATGGTACTGCAATAAATGGCACTGATTATACAACGATAAATACCAACTACACTATTCCTGGAGGGATCGAATTTATTACGACAGACCTTGAAGCGCTTGTTGATGGAATTACAGAAGGCCCCGAAACAGTAATAATTACAGTTTACAATGGATGTCCTTGTAGTGTACAAACCGCATCCGACACAATTATTATTCTTGACCAAATAGTATTCACTCCAACTTTAACAAACAATGGACCGGCTTGTCCTGGCGATTCTGTTCTTTTAAGTATTAGCTATCTGCCAGTACCCGACACTTGTCGTGTGGAGTGGAGTAATGGGGTTATCGGACCTTCACAAATTTGGGTTACGCCCGTAGCAACAACAACTTATACTGCAAATATATATTATCCATGTAGTGTAAAAACTGTATCTACAACAGTTGTCGTTAACGTAGCACCAAATGCAACGGCTTCAAATGATGGCCCTTATTGTGTAGGCGATCCTATTCATTTGTTTTCATCTGGTGGGGCAACTTATCGTTGGCGAGGACCTAGTTCATATCTTAGCTTGCAACAAAATCCTACAATTAATAGCTCTCAATTGTTGAATGGTGGTACCTATCAAGTTACTGTTACTGGGGCGAATGGTTGTAAATCGATTGCCTCAACCTTTGTAGAAGTATATCCTTTACCAGTTGTTGATTTAAGTGCCAATACTCCGTTTTGTTCAGGCGACCCAATAAGCTTTATAATTGATACTTTCCCCGATTATTTTTACTACGGTCCAAATTCATGGAGTTCTGTTGACAGTTTTCCAATCATTAGTAATGTAGACGAAACAAATGAAGGTTGGTATTATGTAATTATTACCGACACAAATATGTGTCGTGATATTGATTCTGTTTTTATTGAAGTTAATCCTACACCTGTTGCTAACGCGTGGACAAATTCACCGATATGCGAAGGAGGTCTTTTGCAATTATTTTCTGATGGTGGTCCTGATTACTCATGGACAGGGCCTGACGGTTTTACTTCGACAGATCAAAATCCATTTATAAATCCTGCTCTTCCAGTAAATTCGGGAGACTATACAGTGACAGTAAGAAATATTTATAATTGTTCTGATACTTTCACCGTAAGTTATACGGTTTACCCTACGCCAGATGCAAGTTTTACAAACCCTGGTCCACTATGTATTAACACCCCAAATATTACACTTAGTCCAGTAAATTCAGGTGGCACTTGGAGTGGCACTGGAATTATAAATGCAGTTACTGGGGTTTTTAGTCCTGCAACTGCTGGTGCTGGAACACATATAGTTTCGTATTCTCTTATTCAGAACGGGTGTGTTGGTTCATTTTCCAATTCTATTGTTATTGATGCAATGCCTGTAATCAATATTAGTCCAGCAGGTCCATTCTGTGTATCCGATGCTGCTGTTAATCTCTCTGCTACAGACTTAGGTGGAACATGGAGTGGTACTGGAATTACTGATGCCATCTCTGGAACTTTTGATCCAAATGTTGCTGGAACAGGAACTCATACCATAACTTATACTCTTACAAACGGTACATGTACTGATGCAAATAATATTTCGATTGTTGTTAATTCAGTTGTTGATGCTACAATAAACCCATCTGGTCCATTTTGCGAAACGGATGCTTCTGTAAATATGACTGCAGCAATGCCATTAGGCACATGGTCTGGTACTGGGATTACAGATGCTGCTACTGGAACGTTTGATCCTACTGTTGCAAATCCTGGTATACATACTATTTCTTATAGCCTTACAAACGGAGGTTGTAGTGACACTGATACAGAGCTAGTTACGGTTTATTTATATCCTAATTCTGATTGGGGCATTATAGGTCCTTTCTGTGAGACTGATGCATCGGTAAATATCCTACCAGTTACTGTAGGTGGTTCTTTTTCTGGAACAGGAATTACAAATGCAGCAGCAGGAACTTTTGACCCTTCTATTGCTGGAGCTGGCACGCACATAATTACTTACACTGTAGTAAATGGCGCCTGTACTTCAGTTACGACAAAATCAATTATTGTTTTCGAGAGCGTTGATGCCACAATTAGTCCTTCTGGTCCTTTTTGCGAAACAGATCCTGCAGTAATTCTTACAGCTGCTGATGCTGGTGGAACATGGAGCGGTACAGGCATTGTAAATGTTATAACAGGAGCATTCGATCCTGCCCTTGCAGGACCTGGTGTGCATACCATAACCTATAATATTGCCAATGGTACTTGCAACGATACTGATAGCGAACTTTTAACTGTTTACTCTAATCCCAATGCAGACTTTGCTATCGCTGGTCCATTTTGTGAAAACGATGCCGCTATTAACCTTGTTTCTGTAAATCCAGGCGGAACATGGACTGGAACTGGTATAACTAACGCTGTAAATGGCACATTTAACCCAGCTGTGGCTGGTCCGGGAGTTCATAGTATTACTTACACTATCGTTAATGTAGAATGCACTGATTTTGTAGTGAGAACAATTACAGTTAACACTGCTGTTGATGCCACCATTACGGCTGGCGGTCCATATTGTCAAAATCAGGCTGCGATTAATTTGACTGCAGCAGATCCTGGTGGAGCATGGAGTGGCACAGGAATTACAAATCCAACTACTGGGAATTTTAATCCAGCAATTGCTGGTCCAGGAATTCATACAATTACATATTCAATTGCTAACGGAGCTTGTTCCGACACTGATACCGAAATATTTGTAGTGAATCTATATCCAAATTCTGCAATCACCCCAGCTGGGCCTTTTTGCCAAGCTGCTGCTGCGGTAAATCTTGTTGCTGCCTCTGCTGGTGGAACATGGAGTGGAACAGGCATCACTAGTTCGGCGCTGGGAACATTTAATCCTGCTGTGGCTGGTAGTGGAAATCATACAATTTCATACACAGTTATTAATGGGGCCTGCACATCTGTTAGCAGTACTGTTATTCATGTTGATGCTTCTGTAAACGCAACAATAACTCCAGTACCCGCAGTTTGTGTCTTTAATCCTGCATTTAATCTTACTGCCGTAAGTTCAGGTGGAACTTGGAGTGGAACAGGGATTACCAATTCTACAAACGGTACTTTTGATCCTACCATTGCCGGTGCTGGAATTCATATCATTACTTATTCTGTAACAAACGGTACTTGTTCTGATACTGATACAGAAAATATTAATGTTTCTGCAAACCCTAATCCAACAATAATTGCTGCAGGTCCATTTTGCTCAACAGCAGCAGCACTTAATTTAACGGCCGCTACAGCAGGCGGAACTTGGAGCGGAGTAGGAATTACAAATGCAGCTCTTGGTACTTTTGATCCAAGCATTGCTGGGAGTGGAAATCATACAATTACTTATCAGATTACTCTTGGAGCTTGTTCTAATTCAGATACCGAAGTAATTCATGTAGATGCAAATGTAAATGCTACAATTACTCCTGCTGGTCCGTTCTGTCAGTTCGACCCTGCGGTTAATCTAACAGCGGTGTCGCCAGGAGGAACATGGGGCGGTTCTGGTATCACTAATACTAGTACTGGAAATTTCAGCCCGAGTGTTGCAGGAATTGGTTCACATAATATCACATACAGTGTAGTTAATGGTTTGTGTAGCGATTCCGATAATATTAATATTATTGTAAACGTCGCTCCAGATGGAACAATTACAGATCCTGGAGTATTTTGTGTTACAGATGGACCAGTTCTGCTCACTGCCGCAACTGCTGGTGGAACATGGGCTGGAACAGGAATCATAAATCCTGTTCTAGGAACTTTCGACCCATCTGTTGCAAATATCGGCGCTAATAATATAACATACACAATAAGTAACGCATTTTGTACTACAGTGGCAAGCATACAGATTTTTGTTTACAATAATGTTGTTGATGGAACAATTACAAGTACTGGTCCTTATTGTGTAAGTTCTAGCGAGTTAATTCTAACAGCTGTTTCTGCTGGTGGTACTTGGTCTGGTACGGGAGTTACAAATCCTGCCACAGGAGCTTTTAATCCTGGAATAGCCGGACCTGGAAATCATCTGATAACATATAATGTGGGAAGTGTTGCTTGCTTTGATTCCGACACACAACTAATACATGTTGACGATACTTTAAGCGCAGTTATTACTTCCGTGGGTCCGGTTTGTGAAACATCGCCAGCATTTAATCTGACCGCTGCAACTGCTGGTGGAACTTGGTCAGGTGTTGGGATTACAAATTCTGCGCTTGGCACATTTAATCCTGTTGTTGCTGGTGGCGGAAATTATTTAGTCACATACAGTATTAACAACGGAGTCTGCACCAATACAGACACTTTTACAGTACAAGTTAGCAATGATGTTGATGCGACTATTACACCTGCTGGTCCATTTTGTAATAATGAGGTTATTCAGACACTTGTGGCAGTTAGCCCTGGTGGTACTTGGAGTGGTACTGGGATTGTTAATTCTGTGAATGGATTGTTTCACCCTGTTGTTGCTGGTGGTGGAGATCATACTATTACATATTCTGTTGTTAATGGTGCGTGTTCTGATTCAGATACAGAAACCATTCATGTTGATGCATATCCAAATACTACAATATTGGCTGCTGGTCCATTTTGCGAAACAAGTCCTGCTGTTATCTTAAGTGCGGCTTCGGCTGGTGGAACTTGGTCTGGAACTGGAATTACTAATCCTTTAACAGGCACTTTTGATCCATTAGTTGCTGGTGGCGGCAATCATACTATAACTTATGAAATAACTAATGGGGCATGTAATAGCATTTCAACACAGGTAATTCATGTTGATGATTTTTTTGCTGCAACTATTACTGCCGCAGGTCCTTTCTGTAATACACAGCCTGCTCAGAATCTTGTTGCTGCTTCTACAGGTGGAACTTGGTCGGGAATAGGAATCACAGATGTAAATGTTGGAATATTTCATCCAGGTGTAGCGGGTCCTGGAGACTTTATAATTCAATATTCTATAACAAATGGACAGTGTAGCGATATTGACAATATTTCAATACATGTGGATCAATATTTTGATGCTACAATAACTCCGGCAGGTCCGTTTTGTGAAAATTCGGCTGTAATTAATCTTTCTGCAGCAAATCCTAGTGGATTATGGAGTGGCAACGGGATAATTGTCCCTGGAGCCGGAACGTTTAATCCCGCAATAGCAGGTTCTGGTAATCATGTGATAACATATATAATTACCAATGGTGTTTGTTCATCATCTGATACCGAAACAATTCAAGTTGATGCAGTATTAGATCCTTCAATAGCACCATCTGGTCCATTTTGTCAAAATACTGCTGCCCTTAATTTGACAGCAGCCACTATAGGTGGAACATGGAGTGGAGTGGGAATTACAAACATTACAAATGGCACTTTTAACCCTGCTGTTGCTGGTCCAGGAAATCATCTTGTAACATACCAACTTGTTAATGGAACTTGTACTTCGTCTGACACAGAAAATATTATTGTAGATTTATATCCAACTACCAGCTTATCAGCTTATGGTCCTTATTGCGAGATATCTGCAGCAATTGATTTGGTAGAACCAAGTATAGGAGGAACATGGACTGGAACTGGGATTGTAAATCCAATCACTGGATTGTTTGATCCTGCGATTGCAGGTGATGGAACACATCTGATAACTTATACAAATATAAATGGAGCATGTACCTCAACTGGCACAGTCAATATTCAGCTTGATGCTTCTGTTGATGCTACAATTACCTCCGCAGGTCCATTCTGCAGCAGCGACGGCTCAGTACTTCTTACAGCAGTATCTCCAAACGGGTTATGGAGTGGAACTGGAATTATAAATCCTGTAACTGGTTTATTTAATCCTGTTTTGGCAGGTGGGGGAACTCACATTATTCAGTATTCTGTGTCTAATGGCGTTTGCTCTGATACTGACAATACCTCAATAGTAGTTGAATCAAATCCAAATCCTACAATAATTACTACAGGTCCGTTTTGCGAAACTGATGGAAATCAGATATTCTCTGCAGCAACTTTGGGAGGTGTCTGGAGTGGTGTTGGAATAGATGTGACTGGCAATTTTAGTCCCTCTGTTGCTGGGGTAGGTTCACACACAATAACTTACACTCTTACAATAGGCACTTGTGTTGCAATCGATCAGGTGGATATTACAATAGATCAATTTTTAGATGCTACAATAACATCTTCTGCTAATTTCTGTATTATGGATAGCCCTGCTCAGTTATTGTCAGCAAATACTGGTGGAATATGGTCTGGAAATGGGGTTAACTTATCTGGTTTGTTTAGTCCAGTAGTTGCTGGAGTCGGTAACCATAATGTAACTTATACTATTGTCAACGGAGCTTGTACTGATTCAGATAGTCATGTTTTTAGTGTAAATAATAATCCGGATGCAACAATTACTGACAATTCGCCAGTGTGTTTAAATACTCCTGATTTTAGTTTAGTTGCTGCTACGGCAGGTGGAACATGGTCGGGAACTGGAATTTCTGATGCCGTTGCAGGTATCTTTTCACCAAACACAGCAGGCTCGGGAACTCATACAATTTCATACTCTATCACTGTTGGTGGATGCTCATCAGTTGACCAAACCGACATCACTGTAAATGCATTGCCAGCTGTTACGATTTCTAATTTACTGACGGATTATTGTTTAAATGAAGCTGCCGTAACTGTGGGAGTTTCTCCTGCTGGAGGAAGTTTGACTGGAGATGGAATTAGTGGCACAATCTTTAACCCTGCCACTGCAGGAGTCGGTAATCACCAGATTTTATACACATATTCAGATGTTAATTCATGTACGAACATTGCAACTGTTGATGTTAGTGTTCACGATTTACCAACTGTTAGTATTAATGGTATAGATCCTTATTATTGTCTTTATGATGCTGCCGTAAATCCTGTGTTACTTCCTATTGGTGGAGTTTTTGAAGGTAGTGGAGTTGTTGGAACTTCATTTAATCCAAATGCTGCTGGAGCAGGATCGTTCGAGTTGTTATATCATTTCACAGATGTAAATTCATGCACAGATACAGCTTTTGTTAGTACTATTGTTTTGAGTAGTCCTGAAATAAGTTTCAGCTTTATTGAGCCATCTTGCTTTGGACTTTCTGATGGAAGTATTACAACGTCTATTAGTGGAGGTCTCGAACCTTATGTTTATTTGTGGAGTGATGCAGCCGCTTCGTCTACAACTGATTTGAATAATATCAATGCCGACATGTATTATCTTACAATTACTGATGATAATTCTTGTGTAAAAATTGACAGTGTTGATTTAACAGAACCAGAAGAACTTACGGCTCAAATTACAAATTCTACAAACCCATCTTGTTTTGGTTATAGTGATGGATCTTCGACTGCAGTCGCTAGTGGAGGAACTCCAGATTATTCATTCTTATGGGATAATGAAGATGCAAGTACGACAGAAACAGTGAATAATCTTGCTGATGGCGACTATTCTGTTACTATTACAGATTTGCATGATTGCACAGCATCTGCCACAATTTCCATAACACAGCCTACTGGTATGGAGCTTACTTTTACCGATTTGCAAAATGTTATTTGTTATTCAGAGTCAAATGGTGCTGCAAGTGTTGAAGTTTCTGGTGGTTCTCCTTCATATTCTGCTGTGTGGAACAATTCTGCATCTACTTCGGGATTTAGCATTACGAATCTTAGTTCTGGATATTATACAGTCACGGTAACAGATTCTCAAGATTGTCAAATTGTTGACTCAGTGGAAATTACTCAACCAGATTCATTATATTTTGTGCCAGTAATAAATCCTGTTATCTGCGCACTGCAACTTGGTTCGGCAGGAATTACTACCTATGGTGGAACAGTACCGTATGAATTTGAGTGGTCGTCGGGTGAGACTGTTCCTGTACTTTTCAACAAAATTGCTGGCACCTATTATGTTACAATAGAAGATGCAAATAATTGTATTCTTCAGTCTTTTATCGAAATTGGAACATCTGGTTTTATTAATGCTGAAATAACACAAACCGCATATAATCTTTGTTTTAAGGACGAAATTGCCAATATTGTTGCGTATTCAGATAACGCAGCAGATACAAGTTTGTATATATGGTCCAATTTTATTACTGATTCGATTAATCTAAATTTGGGCGCAGACGAATACTTTGTTACAATAACTGATAGATGGGGATGCAAAGGATTTGATTCAATTACTGTCACAGAACCCGATCTTCTCGAACTTGATATAAGTTCGGTCAATATTAAATGTAAAGGCGATCTAACAGGTAGAGCAGGTGTTGTAATTGTTGGTGGAACGGCTCCATATTATCCAATTTGGCAAAATGGCGACCAAGCATTCTCTAGTAATACTTTACCAGCAGGAAAAATTTGGGTGACAGTTACCGACCATAATGGCTGTGTAGATAGTATTTCAACAATTATCACTGAACCAGAGACGGAGCTTTCTATTAATTTAGATATTGAACAAATAACTTGCTTTGGTGCAATGGATGCTTCAATTAATTCTTATGCATCTGGTGGAACTCCCCCATATTTTTTCAATTGGAATCTACACGGTTTGGTGCTAACTGATCCAACCATTAGATTTCTTGATAAAGGAAATTACTATCTAACAATAACAGATAATAATAATTGTTTTGCTGACACAACCATAATCTTGTTTGAGCCTGGATTATTGGGGTCTACATTTATTACGAGTAATCCGAGCTGTGACGGAAATTACGATGGGCACATTATGATGGCCAGCTATGGCGGAACTTTACCATATTCTTATTTCATTTATGACAATATTGCAACTCCTTACTTAATTGATTCTTTGTATGAAGGGGAGTACTTTGTAATGGTTAGAGATTCAAATAATTGTGAACATACTACTGGTCCAATTGCACTTATTGATAATGATGTCGATTGCATTCATTTTCCAGTTGCATTTAGCCCGAACGGGGATGGGTATAACGATGAATGGTTTATCGAAAATATTCACTTATATCCTAAGTCAGTAGTCCAGATTTATAATCGATGGGGACAGTTGTTGTATGAGGAGAAAGGGATAGATGGCTATTGGGACGGGACTTTTAATGGGAACCCAGTACCAACAGGAGTGTATATTTATCTTCTAATTCTTAATAATGACGAGAAAACTCGTACTGGCACATTAACTTTAGTGCGATGATAAAATTACAAAAGCCTAATATTTACTATTTAATTTAGGGGAGAAATAAATGAGTTATTCAGAAGCGAAAAAAGGACTTGAACCGGGTTCGGTATTATACACTGGGAAGAAAAAAGTTGAGCATGTAATAATCGAAAATATTATTTTCAGCCCTAAAGAAATTATAGAAACACGTATTACCGACGTCTCTGAGTTAAAATGTAATATTGATAATGATCTAGTACAATGGGTAAACATCACAGGGTTACATGAGGTTTCAACAATTGAAAAAATTGGAAATATTTTTGGAATTCACAATTTAGTTCTCGAAGACATCTTAAATATTGAGCAGCGCCCCAAAGTTGATTTCCATACCGATAGTATTTATATTATTTTAAAAAATTTAAAGTTTAATGCGTCAAAATCGGTAATTGAACAAGAGCAAATTAGTATTATTCTTCACAAGAATTTTGTGCTGAGTTTTGTTGAGAAAGATGAATTGCTATTTTCCCCAATATTATCGAGACTTAAGATAGTTGGATCAAAAATGAGGGGAATGGGCGTTGATTATTTAGCATATTCTCTTATGGATTTAGTAATTGACCATTATTTTATATTGCTCGAAAAAATAGAGGAGCATCTCGATTTTTATGAAAACAAAATCATTAAGGTAGAGCACAAAAATGTACTTAATAAAGTTTATAATTTAAAACGAGAAAATCTTGTGCTAAACAATGCTGTTTGGCCACTTCGCGAATTGGTTTCCCAACTTGAGCGCACAGATACAGATTTGATAAAAAAGAAAAATCATATATATTTTCGGGATTTGTACGACCATACGATTCAGGTTATTGACCGTATTGGTGTTTATCGTGATTTACTCAATGCATTAATAGAGTTACATTTATCTGGCTCAAGCAACAGAACAAATGAGGTGATGAAGGTACTTACAGTTATTTCGACAATCTTTATGCCTTTAACATTTATTGTAGGTGTTTATGGGATGAACTTTAAGTATATGCCTGAGTTGGAGGTTAGATGGGCATATTTTGCAGTCATGGGATTAATGTTGATTATTGCTCTAGCAATGCTCTATTATTTCCGTAAGAAGAAGTGGCTATAAAAGTAGGATTGTCATAAAACAAAAAAACTTCAACCCGTTGCCGGATTGAAGTTTTTTGTTTAATAAACTTATAACAAGTATCTATTTAATTGAGATCGTTTTTGTTATTTCACCGTCAGCAGTAACAACTTTAATAAAGTAGTTTGCTTTTGTGAGCTTGCTGATATCAATAACTTCTTTTGCAGAATTTGATTCTTCACTATAAACTACCTTACCAAGAATATCAACAATGCTAATTGATTTAAGATTCTCAGCCTCAATTGTAATTTCGCTAGTAGCTGGATTTGGATAAACCTTTACACTGTTGATTAACGCATTGTTAATATCAGAACCAGATGTAATTGTTATGTAGTCGGATGCTGTGTGGAAATCTTCTCCACCTTCGTTGGCAACAGTTAATGAAACGTCATAAATACCAACAGTCGAGTATGTAACAACAGGATTCTGTACATCGCTAGTTGCAGGTGTTCCACCTTCAAATATCCATGCCCAAGAGGTTGGAGTATTTGTACTTTCGTCTGTAAAACTTACATTCATTCCAGTTTCTGTAGTAGTTACATCTGCAGAGAAAGCTGCAACTGGTGCTGGAGGTAAAGCTGGAACAACAATAACCATAAGTGACGTGTCATCAGTCATAGGTGATTGTGCTATCGGGGTTCCAAAAACATTAATGTAAGGAACAATAGTAAGAGTTAGTTGGTGTTCTCCAATTTCTGTGGAGGTTCCATAAAGTTGACAGCAATAACTTGTAGCAGGATCTGTAACTAAGAAAACATCTTGACTTTTACACCATGTCATTCCTGTAGGTAATCCCTCAACATTAGTAATTTTAATTGAATGAATAACAGGTAGACCTTGATATTCTGCCGGAGGAATAACGGTTACTGTTTCGTCATAGTACACACCAGAAGTTGCTGTAGGGAGAACTAATGGACATACCTCGCCAGGATTGTCAATGTCAACACAACCCGGATTAGGGGTGCATGGAGGATCACAAATTTGAGCGTTCATCTGCATTGCAAAAGCAAAGAATAAAATTGATAAAACTAAAGTAATTTTTTTCATATTAATTGAATTATTGGTTAAACATATTAAAAGTTAGAACTAAACATAATCTCGTATCTTCGTGGAGCGTGCATATCGCCTGGGCGACCAACAAATTCCTGATTTAGCACATTTTTGACGATAAAAGACGCCCTTAGTTCCTCACTAAATTTAAAACCAAAACGCAGGTCTAAATTTAAATATCCCTTATCGGCAGTAGCAAGTCTATAATCCCAATATCCAGGTAAGATACTTTGACTAAATAATTGGTAGAATGCATAAATACCTGGGTCTACTGTAGTTTGATCTCTCTCATCGCAAAATAATCTGTCAACATTTTCCATCGAGCTTCTCCATATAATGTTTGCTCCGAAGGTAATGCGTTTTGATTCAAAATTAATATCTCCTTTTACCGAATGCTTGTTTCTGTATTTGAGTAGTGGAGAAAGACTTGATGCTGTTGAGTCAAGGCCTGCTTTTGAAATTGGATTGTTATATGTGTATCCTATCATTGCGGTAATAAGCATTTTCTTAACTTTACCGCCAATAGATGCTGACACATCCATACCAGATATACGCACATCACCATAGTTTTGAGACTGGAATCCAATTGTTGGAGCAACTGTGTCTGTCGATACATAAGGCATATATGTAACAGGATTAAATACTCCGAAAGTGAATTCCATCATATTATTAATATCCTGATTATAAATTGCTAGATCGGCAAAACCTCTCCATTTACCAATTTTATATGCCTGCTTTACTCCAACTTCAGCGCTCCAGCCAGATTCTGGTTCTAAATACGGATTTGGCAAAATGTTTACCATGCCCAAAGAAGTTGCAGTATATTTCTCAGCTATCGATGGGAATCTATATCCTTGACCAAACGAAGCTCTTAAGAAAGTTTGTTCGGTTATTTGGTAATTTGCCCCTGTTCTGAAAACTGGTTTAAATGGAATTTCAATTCTGCTGTCGCCAATATTAATATCAACAACAGATTCGGTTTGGGTTGAGTCTAAAACAAAATATTCTCCTCTTATACCCAGCGAAAGCTTTAGCCTGCCAAGTTTCGCATCTAGCTGACTATAAAGGGAGACATTATTACCAAAGTGATCACCAAATAAATTTGCATCAACAATGGAATAAGTTTCGACAACACCAGCTGTAATATTCCATTTTTCTGCAATCACATTCTGGTACTGAAACTCAGCATAAGCAGTGTTACCTGTACTGTTTTTCTGTGTATCTGTCGGCATTACGTTTTCGGTTCTAAAATATCGAGTTCGTAAGCTATATTTTGCTCCACTAGGTGCATAATAATACACAAATGGATCGAGATTCATTCTAAAGCCCTGAGTAGGAACGTTTGCTCCCAAAGAAGTACTTGCTAGATAGGCGTTAGTGTCTGATTTCCACATGAAAAAATCGCACATGTCTATCGCCATAAAATTGGTATTCAGACCTAGAGCCAGGCCTCTGATTCCCTCGCTCCTGTATCTCATGTTGACATTAAAACGACTTCTGCGTTCGTATTGGCTTTCTTTATATCCTTCTTCTATAAAGTGATTTCCACCCATTGATAGATCTAGATTATCAAATTGCTGGCTATGTGAAAAGCTTAAGCCTCCATACATAGGACTTCTTACCCAATAAAATACTTCTTCACGTAATGGAATGTTGAATTTACTATTACTGCCAGAGAAAAATTCTTTTGCCCACCACTTTTGCCTATCATCTCTTGGATTGCCATAAACCCCATTGAAATAGGATATTTTGGTAACTGGTTTATCAGTCGGATAAGCAGACCTTATATTTATAACACCACTTAAGGCAGATGATCCAAATAAGGCAGAACTTGCCCCTTTAACTACTTCTACTTGTGAGATGTTTTCCATCGGAATATAATTCCATTTTACGTCTCCAACATCGGCTGACATGATTGGTAAATCATCCATTAAGATTATTACACGGCTGCCTGCACCATAACTCCATCCTGTGCTGGCTCTAATACTCGGCTGTTTGTCGTTGATATCAACTCCAGGAACCTGATTTAGTGCCTGGTCCATAACAAACGAATTGTTGTTTTCAATGGTCGAAGGTTTTATTACCTCCATAGATACCGTTACATCTGACAGCTTCTGTTCAAACTTTCCAGCACTGACAACAACTTCTTCTATTATCTCAGCTTTCTGAGACAGAAGCACGTCTACTACGATTGGCTTACCAACAATTAATTCGACAGTTTTTACAATTTCTTCATATCCAATGTAAACGAAATGAATTTCGTAAGTGCCAGGATATAGGGCAATTTTGTAATTGCCATCAAAATCTGTTGTTGTTCCCAACTGAGATTTATCTGAAAGAAACTCATTTGTGTTTTTAATTATAATGTTTACCCCATAAAGAGTTTCTTTATTGGTTTCATCTAAAACATTACCACTCAGCATTACTGTCTGAGAGATTAAGGAAGAAGCTAAAAGCAAGGCGGCAATTAAAACAAGTAAAAATTTCCTCATGACATGAAAAAATTATGATTAATGTCAGCAAAAATAGAAATAATGTTAACCCGTGGTTTTTTTTATTGTGTATTTAGATATGATTTTTTAAACAATACGTATAAATACGTATAAATACGTACTGAGTATAATTTATAGTAGGTAGGTTAGAGTATAGACAATACGCAAATTATAGCACACAAATACCACAATTGCCAACAATCACGAAGATTGTCAAAGTTTCTAATATACTTCCTAAAAAGCAGGAAATTATGATTCGTTTCTAAATTTTAGTTCGAATTGCTTTTAAGCTTGGTAATTCTTTTCCTTCGATATATTCAAGTAAAGCGCCTCCAGCAGTTGATACGTAGCTAATTTTATGAGCTAATCCATACTTGTTTAATGCCGCAATACTATCACCACCACCAACAAGGGAGAATGCACCAAAGTCTGTTGATCTAGATACCGAGAGAGCGATTTTTATAGTTCCATTGCAGAAGTGATCCATTTCAAATACACCCATAGGCCCATTCCACAGCAGGGTGTTCGATTTTTCAATCACCTTTGCAAAGGTTTCAGCAGTTTTTATTCCAATATCTAGACCTCTCCAGCCTTTTGGGATTTCATTGATTTTACAATGTTTGATTCTTGCATCGTTGCTAAAACTATCTGCAATTACACAGTCGATAGGGAGATATAATTTCACATCAGTCTTCATAGCTTGTTCAAGAATCTCTCTAGCTACCGGGATATAATCTTCCTCAATAAGTGATTCTCCAATATTTCCACCCATTGCTTTTATAAAAGTAAATGCAATACCTCCACCAATAATTAGGTTGTCAACTTTCTCCATCAAGGCTCTGATGATATCAATTTTTGTTGAGACTTTAGAACCACCGATTATCGCTGTAAAAGGTTTTTCTCCTTTAAATAATACACGATTAATATTATTGACTTCACTTTCGACAAGATAACCTAGCATTTTATCATCTGGAAATGATTTTGCTATCATATAGGTTGACGCGTGTGCTCTGTGTGCTGTTCCAAAAGCATTCATAATATAGACATCACCCAAACTGGCAAGTTTTTTTGCAAATTCTTCGTCGTTTTTTTCCTCAAGTGGATTGAATCGTAGGTTTTCGAGAATTAATACTTCGCGAGGTTTTAATTCTCTCGCCATTTTTTGTGCTTCCTCTCCAATGCAGTCAGGTGCGAATTTTACATTAGTGTCGAGTATCTTTGTCAGATATGGGACAATGTGCTTAACAGAGTATTTTTCTTCATATCCACCTTTTGGGCGACCAAGATGAGTCATAAGAATTATTGAGCCTCCATCTGCCATAATCTTTCTGCAAGTGGGCATTGCAGTTACTATTCTGGTAGTATCCACAATATTAAAGTCTTTGTCTAGTGGCACATTAAAGTCAACTCTGATGAGCGCTCTTTTGCCATAGAAATTGTAATCGTCAACACTAAATGATTGTTTTATTGCTTTAATTGCCGGAAGATTTTTCTTTTCGAAGTACTCCAAAAGAGCGCCTCCAGCAGAGCTAATATATGAAATTTTATGCGCCAGACTGTATTTGTTAAGTGCAGCAATTGTGTCTCCACCACCAACAACCGAATACAAACCTTTATCTGTAGCACGCGCAACAGAAAGAGCAAGCTTTAAGGTGCCATACGAAAAGTGTGGTAATTCATAAACGCCCATTGGTCCGTCCCATAATAGGGTTTTAGACTCTTCAATAACTTCAGCAAAGATGTCAACGGTTTTAATTCCGATATCCAAAGCTCTCCAGCCATCAGGTATTTCGGAAAATTCGCAATGTTCAATATTTGCATCATTACCATTGTGGTCAGCAATGATACAATCAACGGGAAGATGTATTTTAACATTGAAACTCTCGGCGTTTTTTAAAATGCGTTTTGCTACTTCGATACAACTCTCTTCAACTAACGAATTGCCAACCGGATAGCCTAAAGCTTTGGCAAAAGTAAATGCAATTCCACCACCAATGAGCAAATTGTCTATTTTCGGAAGCAAAGTTTCGACAATTCCAATTTTGGTTGTAACCTTGTCGCCACCAATCATTAGTGTAAATGGACTTTCAGCATTTTTTGAGAGTTTGTCGAGTTTCTTCATTTCGCCTTCAACAACATATCCAAACATTTTATCGTATGGAAATGATTTTGCAAGAGTTACTGTTGAAGCATGGTTTCTGTGAGCGGTACCAAAAGCATCGTTTACATAGCAATCACCAAGAGAAGCTATTTTCTGTGCAAATTTTTCATCAGCATTTAGTTCTTCTTTATAGAATCTGATATTCTCCAACAACATTATCTGTCCGCTTTTTAATCCTGCCGCCACCGCAGCTGTTTCGTCTGATAAAGGATTGTCGCAGAAAATCACTGTCCTGCCGATTAGCTTTTCTATTAGAGGAAGCATGTGCTTTAACGATCGCGATTCTACATATTCGCCTTTTGGTCGTCCCCAATGAGTGATGAGAATAATTGATCCCTTTTCAGATAAAATCTTTTGGATAGTTGGCAAAGCCATTTTTATTCTTGTATCATCTAGGGAATTTGAATCACTAGTAATTGGAATATTAAAATCTACTCTGAGCAATACTCTTTTTCCATCAAAACTGTAATTGTCTAAGGTGTTCATAGTTAGCGAATTATGTTGTTTTTTATGAGATTAGCTTTTATCAAACAAACATAGTAATTAAAAGCTTTGAGTTTTGTTTTAAGATTATGTTTTTTATCACAAATTCCTTCAATATTTCGTTAATAAAAAAATACTTATAAAATTTAAGGAGTTTTATTAAATTTGCAACGAGCGAAATTTGCGTTATGAAGTTTGATAAAGTTACTGGACAGAACGAAATAAAGGAAAAACTGAGACAGAGTTACTATAGTAACCGACTCAGTCATTCTTATTTATTTTATGGTTTTCCAGGAACTGGAAAGCTTGCTCTAGCTATAGCTTTTGCTCAATTTCTGTCTTGTGAAAATAAATCAGAAACAGATAGTTGTGGAGAATGCCCTTCTTGTAAAAAATACGAAAAGCTGGTTCATCCAGATCTTCATTTTGTTTTTCCAGTAATTACCGTTCCAGGAAAAAAATCGATTAGCGACATGTTTATTCAGCAATGGAGAGAAATGGTTCTGGAGGATTCTTATTTTTCCTACAATGAGTGGATGGCCAAACTTGAAAGCGAGAATAAGCAAGGAAGTATTTATTCGGACGAATCGGCGGAGATAATTAAAAAGCTGAATTTAAAGACTTTCGAATCGGATTATAAAATAATGATAATCTGGTTGCCAGAGAAGATGAATGCCTCTTGTGCTAATAAATTGCTCAAAATACTTGAAGAGCCTCCTCAAAATACAGTTTTTATTCTTGTTAGTGATAATCGAGAGGATGTACTTCCTACGATTTTGTCAAGAACACAGCCTGTGAAAATTCTAGCAATCGAAGATGATTGTCTTAAACAGGAATTGATTCGCAGATATAGCATAAATGAGGAGCTTGCCAACGATGTTATTGCAATTAGTAATGGAAGTTTACTTGAGGCAAAAGAACAAATTACAACCAGTGAAGAAAATAAGTTCAATCTTTCGCAGTTTATATCATTGATGAGGCTTTCATATTCGCGTAAGATTGATGAAGCTTTGAAATGGGCAGAACAAATGTCCAAATCGGGTAGGGAGAAACAGAAGAGTTTTTTATATTATTCATCTGTGCTCTTGAGAGAGAATTTTGTGTATAATTACAAACAAAAAAAGATAAGCTACATGACAAAAGAGGAAGAGGATTTTGCTTCCAATTTTGCTAAATTTGTAAATGCTGAAAATATTGATGACTTGTCAGAGATTTTTAATTTGGCACATTATCATATTGAACGAAACGGATATGGAAAAATCGTTTTTACTGATATGGCATTTAAGATTATGAAGGTTATTAGGAAATAAATAATAAAATGACAGATAGAGAGTTTGAAAGAGGTTGTGTGCCATCTTGTGTTGATGAAAATACTGGAAATGTTAATATAAAGCATTGTTGCAACAAACTGAATGTTTATGATTGGCTAGGTGATATTAATGATCCAATGTTTCAAAACAAATACGTTGAGGTCAGATTTAAAAATACCAGAAAAGGGATTTACGAAAATGCTTCCGAACTTCAACTGGAGGTTGGTGATGTTGTTGCCGTAGAGTCATCTCCAGGTCATGACATAGGTATAATTTCTGCTGTTGGCAAAATGGCTCTTTATCAGATGAAGAGGTACAAAGTGAGCAAAGAGAACGAAATTAAGAAAGTCTATCGCAAAGCCAGAGCAACCGACATACAAAAATGGCAAGAGGCAATTTCAAAGGAAGTTCCAGTTATGCTCAGAACCAGAGAAATTGCCAGAATGCTCAAATTGACGATGAAAATCGGAGATGTGGAGTTTCAAGGCGATAAAACTAAAGCAATTTTCTATTATATCGCAGAAGAGAGAGTAGATTTCCGCGAACTAATCAAAAAAATGGCCGAAGAGTTTCGTATCCGTATCGAAATGAAACAAATTGGTGCAAGGCAAGAAGCAGGTAGAATTGGCGGTATTGGACCATGTGGAAGGGAACTTTGTTGTACAACATGGATGGCAGACTTTATTTCTGTATCTACAAATTCTGCTAGATTGCAGGAGTTATCACTCAATCCTCAGAAGCTAGCAGGGCAATGTAGCAAGCTAAAGTGTTGCCTCAATTATGAGCTATCAGTTTATCTTGATGCTCGCAGACAATTTCCAGAGAATATTGTTGCCCTCAAGACTAAACAAGGCGATGCGTATCACATTAAAAATGACATTTTTAAAAGTCAGATGTACTACGAAATCCGTATTAATGATATCCCAGTTATCAGAGCATTGCATGTTGATAAGGTGAAGGAAATTATGGACTTAAATAAAAAAGGTATTTTCCCTGATAATGTCTTTGAAAGCGAAAAAACTGGAGGCCGAGCTAATATTTCGTTTAAAGAGGAGCTAAATTCTGATAGTCTAACCAGATTTGATTCAGGACAGCCAGTATCTAAGAATAAGAAAAGGAAGAAAAATCGCAATAAAAATAAAACTCAAAACAATGAAAAAGAATAATTTGGTCTTTGCAATTATTGCAATTGCGTTTGTTGTTATGTCGTGTGATAGAAATAAGGTATATGAGGAATATACTGAAATTAAGGACTACAACTGGCAGAGTAAAGATGCTGTCAGATTCGAGTTTGAAATTGATGATACTGCATCATTGCATAATGTTTATATCAATGTGCGACATGCAAACATGTATCAGTTTAATAATCTTTGGTTATTTGTAAAGTCATCGGCACCAAACGGACAAACTAATGTAGATACAGTAGAATGTGTGCTTGCTGACAATTCTGGTAAGTGGCTTGGAGATGGTATGGGCGATATCTGGGATATTCAAATTCCATGGAGAATGGGTGTTAGATTTCCTGTCAAAGGCAAGTATATTGTGGAATATAAACAGGGTATGCGAGTAGATGTTCTACCTGGTATTATGGATGTTGGTTTAAGGGTTGAAAAAGCCGAAGTAAAGTAAAATTGAAATGTCGAAGAAGCAAAAATTACTTAAGTTCGCTCAAATCAAAACGTATTCTAATATTTTCGAGCCGGTATTTGTTTTTGTGGCTCCACTTGATTTTTCATTAAAATCGAAATGGCACAAAGATTTTTTCAAGAATGACAATCCTATTGTTCTTGAGTTGGGTTGTGGAAAGGGAGAATATTCGGTTGAGCTAGCAAAAAAATATCCTCAAAACAATTATATCGGAATGGATATAAAGGGAAACCGTATGTGGACTGGAGCTACAGAAGCAATTGAATTGGGTTTACAAAATATTGGATTTATTCGAACTTTTATTGAATTTGTACATTATTGTTTTGGCAAAAATGAAGTTTCCGAAATATGGATTACTTTTCCAGATCCACAGCTTGGCCCTCGCAAAAGAATAAAAAAGAGACTTACATCATCAGCTTTTCTAAGTCGCTATCAGCAGTTTTTGGTCCATAATGGAATTATTAATCTAAAGACAGATGACGACACCTTATATTTATACACCAAATCTCTTATTGAGCTAAATAATCTTGAGTTGCTTGCAGATACAGATGATCTTTATGATTCAGATTATTTTACAGATGTTCTAGCTATTAAAACACATTATGAGAAGTTGTGGAATAAAGAGAAAAAGACAATAAAATATCTACGCTTTTTATTGCCACAGGATATAACAATTATAGAACCTCCATTTGAAGATGACGAAAACAGATGAAGAGAGCTTCTTTGAAAAGGTTTACGATGTTGTTAGGCAAATTCCATTTGGTAAAGTTACATCATACGGAGCTATTGCTCGATGTATAGGTTCACCTCAGTCATCTCGCATGGTAGGATGGGCAATGAATGGTTCGCATACAATAAGTCCTTATGTTCCTGCTCACAGGGTGGTAAACCGCAACGGAATGCTAACAGGGAAGAATCATTTTGCTGGAATAGAAGTAATGCAGGAATTGCTTAAAGCCGAAGGAATAGAGGTTTGTGATGATAAAATCGTAAACTTTGAAGCACATTTTTGGGATCCAATGCTTATTTATTAGACTAAACCATTCTGCGAAAAACAATTTAAACAGTCTAAAAGAGTGTTTAGTATCTATATATGCACAATATAGCTAAATGTGATATAAAAATTATCAATATTTAGGTCAGCAGATATTTAGAACAAAAAATAGTTTACATTTGCAGCATAATTATTAACTAAATTTTAGGATGAACATTTTTATCGGAAGCTTGCCTTACTCAGTAAAGGACAGCGATTTACAAGGATTCTTCGAAGAGTACGGAGAAGTTAGCTCAGCAAGAATAATCACAGACAAAATGACAGGCAGAAGCAAAGGTTTCGGTTTTGTTGAAATGTCGGATGAGGCAGCAGCTAAAAAAGCAATTGAAGAATTAAACGGTGCAGAACTTGAAGGACGCACAATCGTAGTTAACGAAGCTCAGGAAAGAACTGAGAGAAAACC
>CAZOHR010000002.1:0-12445 GCA_964579045.1 uncultured Bacteroidales bacterium
CAATAACCCCAATCGGTCCATTCTGCGAAACCAACTCTGCAGTTGCATTAACAGCAGTAACTCCTGGCGGAGTTTGGTCGGGCACTGGCGTTGTTGGTAACACTTTTGATCCGAACATTGCAAATCCTGGTGACCATGTAATAACTTATAATGTAGTAAATGGTGCATGTAGCGATAGCGATACCGAAACCATCCATGTTGACTCACAAGTATTTGCAACAATTACCCCAATAGGTCCATTCTGTGAAACCAATGCTGCAGTTGCATTAACGGCTGTAACACCTGGCGGAATTTGGTCAGGCACTGGAGTAGTAGGAAATACTTTTGATCCTACATTAGCGCTTGCAGGAAACCATATCATAACTTATAATGTTATCAATGGAGCTTGTTCTGGTAGCGATACCGAAACCATCCATGTTGATTCTCAGGTATTTGCTACAATAACCCCAGCAGGACCATTTTGTGTAACTGCAGCCATTGCAACATTAACAGCTGTTAGTCCTGGTGGAATTTGGTCTGGTAATGGAGTTGTAGGTAATACTTTTAACCCAGCAACAGCAGGCCCAGGCGATCATGTAATCTCTTATAGCGTGTCAAATGGAGTTTGTTCCGATTCAGATACTGAAACTATTCATGTCGATTTCTCTGTTGATGCAACTATTTCTGCTGTTGGTCCTTTCTGTGAAGACGATGTTGCGGTTGCTCTTACATCAGTAACGCCAGGCGGAATTTGGTCAGGTGTTGGAGTGGTTGGTAATACTTTTAATCCAACTATTGCTGGACCTGGCAATCATATTATCAGCTACAATGTTGTTAACGGAGCTTGTACAGGAAATGACACTGAAGTAATAGTTGTAAACTCTGTTGTTGATGCGAGCATTGTTCCTGCTGGTCCATTCTGTATAAATTCCGTATCTATTAATTTGATGGCATTAACTCCGGGTGGGCTATGGAGCGGAAATGGTGTTGTAGATCCAATTGCTGGTGTTTTTGCACCGTCAACTGCCGGAATTGGCGACCATACAATAACTTATACAATTTTAAATGGGGCTTGTGGCGATTCTGAAAATATAACGATACATGTTGATGCAGCTACAAATGCAACAATAAATGAGATTGCTCCTATTTGTGAAAATGCGGGCATTATAAATCTTACCGCTTCAACAATTGGTGGTGTATGGTCTGGTACGGGAGTGGTTGGAAACACGTTTAATCCTGCCATTGCTGGACAAGGCAATCATACAATAACTTATACTGTTATTGCTGGTTCTTGTACCGATACCGATCAGGCAATAATTCATGTCGACACTATTCCTGATGCTACAATCAGTCCAATTGGACCTTTCTGTGAAGATTATGAGTTTGCATACTTGGATGCAGTATCTGATGGCGGAACATGGAGTGGGACAGGAGTAACAAATCCAGTTACAGGACAATTTTCTCCTTTGTTTTCTGGCTCTGGCGATCATGTTGTAACATATAATATCGTGAATGGAGTTTGTAATGATAGTGATTCGTTTACTGTTCATGTTGATGATTTCCTTGATCCGACAATTACTCCAATAACAAATATATGTCAGAATGGTCCTCAAGTAGCATTGCATGCTGCCACTCCTGGTGGTATATGGGCTGGACAGGGAATCATTGATCCGATAAACGGAATTTTAGATCCATCGCTGGTAATTCAGGGTGATAATACAATGACTTATACAATAACCAATGGAAGTTGTGTATCTACAGATCTCCATATTTATCAGGTTGATGCGATGGTTGATGCTAGCATCACTTCAAATCCACTTCCAGTTTGTATTTCGGCATCTCCATTCCAACTCACAGCTGCCAACCCTGGCGGCACATGGTCAGGAACTGGAATCGGCAATCCTGCAACAGGAACATTTATTCCAAATCAGGCAGGTGTTGGTACGCACATAATAACTTATACTATTGTTAATGGTACATGCAGCGACACCGATCAGATTAGTATAACTGTAAATTCAGTTCCAAATGCTACCATTACTCCAAACGGGCCTTTCTGTACAACAGATGCTACAGTTCTCCTTTCTGCAGCAACAGCTGGCGGTACGTGGACAGGAACAGGTGTCATGGGGAATTTATTTAGTCCATTAGTTGCAGGAGCTGGTAATCACCTAATTTCATACTCTGTTACTGTAGGTGGATGTACAGGAACTGATACAGAAACATTCCATGTTGATGCTGCTGTTGATGCTAGTATTACTGCTTTTGGCCCTGTTTGTCAGAATAGCGCAGTAGTTACTTTACATGCAGTTACAGCAGGTGGTACATGGGCTGGTCCTGGTGTAAATGGAAACACTTTCAGTCCTACATTAGCTGGACAAGGCAATCATACAATAACTTACAATGTAGTTAATGGTGCTTGTTCTGATAATGATTCATTTGTTGTAGTTGTTGATGGCAATGTTAATGTGTCAATAAATCCTGTTAATGCTTTGTGTGAAAATGACCCTGCTATAAATCTTACAGCAACTGTGCTTGGTGGAACTTGGTCGGGAACTGGAATAACTAATCCTGCTACTGGACTATTTAACCCATCAGTTAGTGGTGATGGCACTTTCACAATAACTTATTCTTTTACTAACGGAACTTGTATCACCAATGCAACAAGACAAGTAATTGTTAGGCCTTCACCAGATGCAATTATTAGTAATCTGAGTACAGATTTCTGTCAATTTGATCCATTTGTTGTTGTAATTACATCTCCTCCAGGCGGCACTCTATCTGGACCTGGTATCAATATGGCAGCATTTAACCCAGAATTAGCTGGACCAGGTATTCATGTTATACAATATTCTGTAACCAACCTCTTTGGTTGTTCCGACGTTGCAAGCGCAACAGTTGAGGTTCATCCAGGGCCAGCAGTTAGTATGTCAATACCAGATGATGAATTTTGTTTTGATGATGCTGCCGTTGATATGTCTGGAATTCCTCTTGGCGGAACTTTCTCAGGAACTGGTGTTATCGGAACCAAGTTTGCTCCTATCATTGCAGGTAGCGGCGACCATGAGATTACATATACTTACACAGATGCTAATGGTTGTACAAATACTGCATCTGTTGTGGTTGAAGTTAGCACGCCACTGGTTATAAATGCTACTGGACAAAATTTAGTTTGCTTCGGAGTCAATACAGGCACTGTAAGCGCAACTGTTTCTGGTGGTGTTCCTGGTTACACATATTTATGGAATGACCCTTCTGCATCTACAACTGCAACTGTAAATAATCTCTCATCAGGCCCTTATGCGGTTACAGTTACCGACTCATGGGGTTGTAATGAAGTAGCATCAGTCACTATTGTAGAACCATCACAATTAATTGTTGGTATTGCATCTAGTAGTTCACCTAGTTGTAATGGAGATACAAACGGACATGCGATGACATCTGTTTCAGGAGGCACTCCTCCTTATACTTATGATTGGGATGATTCAGGAAATTCTACTACAGCATTGTTGAATAATATTGGTGCTGGAACTTATAATGTCACAGTTACTGATAATTTAGGATGTTCGGGTACTGCTGGTGTTACTATCGTTCAGCCTGATCTTATGGTGGCTGCAATAAGTAATCATACCGATGTTGGTTGTAATGGAGGAAATACTGGTACTGCAACAGTAAGTGTTGTGGGTGGTACTGCTCCATATACATATATCTGGGATAATCCTGCGCATACTCCATTAGCAACAGCAAACCACCTCGCTGCAGGTACTTATCATGTAACCGTTACTGATGCTCGTGGATGTACAGCTGTATCAACAGCAACAATAGCAGAATCTTCAACAATTACAGCAACAACAAACCATACTGATGTAGTTTGTACTCAGAACTTGGGATCGGCATTTATTATGGTAAATGGAGGAGCAGCACCTTATACTTATCAGTGGTCTTCAGGAAGCACAACCACCACTGCCAATAATCTAAGTGCAGGAATTCACTATGTTACTGTTACCGATGCTCAGGATTGTGAGTTAGTACAATCTGTTACAATTGGAATGTCAGGATCGATACATGCAAATATTATTCAAGATAACGGTGTATTGTGCTTTGGATCTAACGATGCGGATTTGCAGGCAGTATCAGTAAATGGCATGGCTCCATTTAGCTATTTATGGTCGAATGGTAATAATACTGCAAATAACAATGATGTTACTGCTGGCCATTATGAAGTTACAATTATCGACGATTGGGGCTGTACTGGAACTGATGATTATGACATTGCCGAAGTCTCACAAATAGTGATTACACCATCAGTTACAAGTGCTGGCTGCCATGGAGGAGCAACAGGGTCTATAACTATTGCAGTTTCTGGCGGCAGACCTCCATACAACATTTTGTGGAGCAACGGAGCAACTTCTCTTACAATTACAAATCTAAATACAGGCGATTACACTGTCGCAATTACAGATGCAAATAATTGTACTATCGGAGCCTCATACTTTGTTGGAAATCCTGCAAATCCGCTAAATGTAAATTTAAGCAAGAAAGATGTTAACTGCGCTGGAGGGGCTGACGGAGCTATTACAATAAATGTAATTGGTGGAACTCCTGCTTATACATACGATTGGGAGTTTAACGATAATCATTTTACAGGAAGTTCTGCAAATAATTTATCTCCAGGGATTTATAACATTACTGTTGCTGATTCGCAAGGTTGCGATATGGATACCGCTGTTGTTATCG
Organism: uncultured Bacteroidales bacterium; assembly: GCA_964579045.1. GTDB lineage: Bacteria > Bacteroidota > Bacteroidia > Bacteroidales > ML635J-15 > Bact-19. Next base: position 4,714 of record CAZOHR010000002.1, read on the forward strand.
GCGAACCTGAGTCGATGGAATATTCTTATCTGACTATAAATCCAAGTTGTATTGGTAATAATGACGGGTACATCGAAATTTCAGTAATCGGAGGCCATCCACCATACAATTTTGCATGGGCAGATCAGACTTCGCCTATAGAGTATATTGCAGGATTAACACAGGGTACATATTTGTTTACAGTTACCGATAATGGTGGTTGCACCATAAATACCGAAGCTGTAAGTTTAGTTGATGATGATTCAGAATGTATTACAATTCCAAATGCATTTACTCCAAATGAAGATGGTGTTAATGATACATGGATTATTGATAATATCGAAATGTTCCCTTGGGCATTGATACAGGTTTTCAATAGATGGGGACAACTAGTATTCGAAGGTAAAGGCGGTGGTGATCCTTGGGATGGAACTTGGAACAATAATATTGTGCCAACTGGATCATATGTTTACACAGTCGATATGTTTAATGGTACTAAGTATTGTGGAATTGTAACAGTACTGCAGTAGTGAGGTTTTCAATAATAAAAAAGGCAGGATAGATTAATTAATTTGTCCTGCCTTTTTTATTAATAATCTTGATATTCAACGAAACATTTTCAACAACCAAGTCTAGCAGCTGCCGTGGTCGGCTCTGCCCCCCAATATTCCATTACTCCAATATCCCATCATTCCAATCCTAATAAGCCCTTTCGTTTTTCTTTTCGTAGTAGTTTATAAATGATGTATTTACAACCTTGTTACCTCCAGGAGTTGGATAGTTTCCAGTAAAATACCAATCACCATGATTATTTGGACAAGCTTTGTGTAAATTCTCAATGCTCTGGAAAATTACCTGAAAATCGGCATTGATAGAGTTGTTCTTTATAATCTTTGCAATTCGTGTGGATATTTCAACAGCAGTAAAATGTTTGTAAAGATTTCGTACATAATTAATCACATCTTCTTTTGGTAGATTCTGCTGTGCTTTACATTGTGCATAAATATCATCAATAACTTTTTGTTTTTTATTTTCCTGAAGTAGCTCAATTACAGCATTGAATGCAATAAAATCTCCAATCTTGGCCATGTCAATACCATAGCAATCTGGATATCTAATTTGAGGTGCTGAAGAAACAATTATAATCTTTTTCGGATGCAATCTGTCAAGTATCTTCAAGATGCTTTGTCTTAGAGTAGTTCCTCTTACAATGCTATCGTCAATAATTACTAGAGTGTCTGTATCTTTCTTGATTGTGCCATAAGTAATATCGTAAACATGCTCCACTAGTTCATTCCTGTCTTCATCCTGCGTGATAAAGGTCCGCATCTTTGCATCTTTAACAGCTATCTTTTCAACACGTGGACGCAATTCCAAGAGATTTTTTATTTCATCATCAGTCATTTGGTCAGACTTCTCACGTATTTGCTTTTTCTTATAATCGTTAAGATATGTTTCAAGTCCTTTTAACATTCCGTAGAACGCTGTTTCGGCAGTATTTGGAATAAATGAGAAAACCGTATTTTCAAAATCATAATTTATTTCCTTTAAAATCTCTGGAACTAAAAGTTCTCCAAGTTTTTTTCTTTCACTATATATATCACAGTCAGTTCCACGGGAGAAATAAATTCTTTCGAAGCTACATGGCGATTTAGTTTCAGGAATTCTAATCATTTGATTTTGAATCTCACCACTTTTCTTAATAATCATTGCGCTTCCAGGCTCGAGCTCCTTTACCTCCGATGCGGTAACATTAAATGCTGTCTGAATTACTGGTCGCTCCGATGTGGCAACAAAAATCTCATCGTCGTAGTAATAATATGCAGGTCTAATTCCCCAAGGGTCGCGAACTATAAAACTATCACCGTGTCCCATAACACCACCCATGACATAACCACCATCCCAATTGCTTGTTGCCTCGCGTAGAACTTTTGTTACATCGATATTTTTTTCAATCAATCCAGAGATTTCCTCATTCTTAAAGCCTTGATTTTTATAATCTCTAAACAGCTTTTGGTTTTCTTCCTCCATATACAGGCCAATTAGTTCAAGTGCCGTAACAGTGTCGGAATATTCTTTTGGATGTTGTCCAAATTTAATCAGATATCGAAATAATTCATCAACATTTGTGAGATTAAAGTTTCCTGCTAGAGCCAAAGTCTTAGTTCTCCAGTTGCTAACTCGCAAAACAGGATGAACTAATTCTACATTGTTTTTACCAAAGGTTCCATAACGTAAATGACCCATATAAAGCTCTGCTGCAAAATCTAGATTCTCTTTTGCCCAATTTACATCATTTATTTTGTCTGGATTATTTTTTAGATTGGAGTCAATATGACTATAAATCTCATTAAAACAGTCAATTATTGGTGTTGATGTAACCGACCTGCGTCTGCTCATGTACTTTAAACCAGGAGTCATATCCAACTTTAGCCCTAAAGCTCCCGCACCATCCTGCCCACGGTTATGTTGTTTCTCCATTAATAAATACAGTTTATTTATGCCATACCTCCAGGTTCCATACTTTTCCTGATAATAAGATAAAGGTTTTAATAATCTGAGAACTGCAATACCACATTCGTGTTTAATCTGATCGCTCATACCTAAATGTCTAATTATTAAGTAGTTATAATATTTGAGACTCTTGATGCAAATCTAAGTTTTTTTATAACACACAAAATAAGTTTTTGTTAAGATTTTATTAAATATCACATTTAAATAGCCTGTAACGCTTAACAATACGCAGATTAAACTGTTTATAAATAAATTAAAAACAGTTAATATGAAGAAATCACTTTTAATGTTCATATTGCTTGTATCTGTAGTAAGTATTAAATGTCAGAACGATATGAAAACAGAATATAACAAACTCACAGAAGAAGAAAAAAGGGTAATTATCAATAAAGGTACCGAGCGCCCTTTCACAGGCAAGTACGACAAATATTTTGAAAATGGTATTTATAGTTGTAAGCAGTGTAATAGTCCATTATACAAATCGGATTCAAAATTTGATTCGGGATGTGGATGGCCTGCTTTTGATGACGAAATTGAAGGAGCAGTAAAGCATATTCCTGATAAAGATGGTATGCGTACAGAGATTGTATGTGCGAATTGTGGTGGCCACTTAGGTCATGTTTTTGAAGGAGAAGGTTTTACTGAGACCAATACTAGGCACTGTGTGAATTCTATTTCGCTAAACTTTGAAGCTGTGGAAACCAAAAGCCCACAAGACTCTGGTTACGAAACTGCCGTATTTGCAGCAGGTTGTTTTTGGGGAGTGGAACATCACATGAAGCTGGCAAAAGGCGTGATTTCAACCGAGGTTGGTTATATTGGTGGCAAAACCGAAAATCCAACATATAAAGAGGTCTGCTACATGAACACTGGACATGCCGAAGCCGTTAAAGTTGTTTTCGACCCAAACCTAATCACATTTGAGGACTTAGCAAAGTTGTTCTTCGAAATCCACGATCCTGGTCAGTTGAACAGACAAGGTCCCGATGTTGGAGATCAGTACAGGTCTGAGATTTATTACTTCAACGAGGCGCAAAAACAAACATCACAAATACTGATAGAAATTCTAAAATCGAAAGGATATTCTGTTGTAACAAAGCTTAGCCCTGCTACAGAATTTTATCCAGCAGAAGATTATCATCAGGATTATTACCAAAAAAGCAATTCAAACCCTTATTGTCATTTCTATCAGAAAAAGTTTTGAGTTGATTAAAACTGAGGATTGAATATCTTTTTAGGAGGATATTGTGATCCAACAAGCCAAGAAATGTTTAAATTTGTTGGTGCAAGCTCAGGGATTTGGTTTTCAGATCCAGAGAGAGACAACAAGGCCTACATTCTATTTTTTTACCAAAGTCAAAGGGCTTGTCAAATTTGTGATGGTAATAAATTGATAAAATACAATGTTCGTTGTGTTAAAGAATAATAAATAATATTCTATTATCTACAAATTTGTTATATATTTGTTTCAAATTTACAGTTCTTAGCTAAATGATTTAAGAACTTATAATGTAAATAAATTGGTTTGAGAAAAAATTTCTAAATTTAATATGGCTCTGAAAAAGAAAATTATCTTTATATTTCTGCTCTCAATTGTAATTATTGCGCAAGGTCGTGTTTTCGACTCTGACTTTTTTATCCATTTAAATGCTGTTTATTGTGATAGTAACAATAATACGAATAAACTAATAGACTCGGAAAGTAGTAATTGTCAAGAATGTAACTATCTTGACGACACTGTTTTTAAAGATACTGTATTACCCAAACCTTTTAGACTCGATGCAATTTGTGACTGCAATAGTATTGTTTGGCATTGGGGTGGGGTGGATAAAGCAAAAGGATATAAAATAAACTTTGTAAATGATATAAATAGTGCCACAAATCTTTTTAGCGGAATTAGTTTTACACAGCAAAAACTTGCTAGTAATAAAATCTACAACTTGTATGTATGGGCTTATAACGATAGTCTGATTTCTGAAGCCTTGCATATCGAAGCCAGAACCTTAGCATTAACTTGTGGATGCATGCTTTATGATGAGAGGGATAATGAGGAGTATAAAACAGTGCTGATTGGTAATCAATGTTGGATGGCACAAAATCTAAATTTCAAGTCAGAAAAGGGTAGTTCATGTTATAATGATGATGATAAATTATGCGATATTTACGGTAGGTTTTATAGTTTTGAGGCGGCCGTACAATCTTGCCCAAGTGGCTGGAGACTTCCAACAAAGGCGGATATCGACACTCTAATTCTAAATTCCTCTGTATCAACGATTGGATTATATAATATTATGGATAACAATGGAGTAAGTGGGTTTTCAATGAAACTAGGTGGTCATTGTGATTATACTTGCGATAACCCTTATCGTTTTATTGGAAAGCAAGCTGGAATTTGGACTTCAACTTTGCAAAACAGTAACACTGCATATATGTTGTTTTTTACAGATTCAGTGAGTTGTATGGTAATGAAAGGATCTTTTGGATTAGGATTTTATGTGAGGTGCATTAAAGAATGATTTCCAATGTCTTAATACCAATAGTTCGGAGTTTTGATTTTGATATTTAGCAAATCCCATTTAAAGCATAGTGGAATTTTAATTAGCGACAGTTGAATAAAATGAATTTTAATTAATATTTCTCAAAATGAATAACTTAATCAAACTAATTGTTGTAACAATTATTGCAAATTTTTCAATAAATGCAAAGTCTCAGTCAAACACATTTCATGATTTTGATAGCATTTTAATTAATACCACATTAAATTCCAATGTGTCAAAGTATTATTCTAATGTTTATAAAGCGGAGAGCTTTATAGTAAAAGAGAACTTTGAAAAAGCATCCGAATTATATTTTGAAGCATTTAATTATTGTAAAATACCATTTCAGGTAGATTTATTTTATGCATTAGATTGTGAATTGATGTCTCAGAGTGCGGATACTTCAAGATTAGTCTATTGTGTTGAACATCTTTTGCGAAAAAACGTAGGGAAAGATTTCTTTGAGTCTTATGACTTGTATAAAAATCTTATATTTATTCCAGAGATTAACGAAATTCTTGATTCGATAAAAATGGTAAGTGACACAGCATTTGTCCGTCAAATCGACATCATGATTGCTAAAGATCAGTCAATACGCGAGACAAGCCGAAATGAAAATAACAACATAATATTTAATGATACAATAGAATTTATTGATTCAATTAATTATTTTCATTTAGTAAAATTGATTGAAGAACGTGGTTCTATTTCAGAGGAAATATATGGAGGATACGAGAACTGGCGTAACATCTTTACAATATTTCTTCATAATCCTGAAAGAAAAGAAATACTTCCACTGTTACTCGAATCTGTAATGCAAGGTGATTTTGATGTAAGGATGTTTACTGCCGTTTTAAAATCGACTGGGTATAAATATGACGGTAAGTATCCTTTGCAAGAGAATGGGTTTTACATTAATGGCAAATTTTTTTGGGTTGAAAGATATGACCAGAAAGCTTTATCGGAAATCAATAAATTAAGAAAATGTATTTATCTCGATAAATATCAGGAACAAATGAAAAAGATTGATTGGTCTGTTAAAAATTCAAGCTATGGTTTTGTTTTTAATTCTTCCAGTACCCAATTATATTTGCCCGAAGATCAGTATTACCCCATTGTACTTGATTATGTAAATGGCAGGAAAGGTAAAACATTGTTATTCTTCAGAAATGACGAACTGGAGAAGGAAATAATACGTCAAGCAAGAGAATGGGCGTTGCAGAAATAATAGAATCGATTCAATATTTACTTATCTCCATACTGCCACTTTTACAAGAAGAAGTTTTAAGTTGGATTAGGTTAAAATTTTCTTAAAGATTTCGGTTGACTTCATTAGCTTAGTATAATTAATTACTTTAGCAGAATATTTTATTGTTAATGAGAAAATTTGTAACACTGATATTGCTATTGGCAATATTTACATCGGCTTATGCGCAGGATGGATGGAGTCTTGAGCGTTGCATTCAATATGCGTTGGAGAATAATATTCGAATAAAAACTCAAGAATTAAACACTCAGATATACAACAATCAACTTCAGCAATCAAAACTTGGCATTTTGCCGGGACTTAATGCTGGCGCCAACGAGAACTTTACATTTGGGCGCAGTGTTGATCCTTATACAAATGAGTTTTCTACTGATAATTTCTCCTCTACAAATTTTCAGCTTTCTTCTTCGGTAACCTTATTTAGCGGATTGCAACAATATAACTCCGTAAAAAAAGCTGAGATAGACGCTCAGGCTGGGATTGTAATGCTAGAGCAAACAAAAAACAGCATTATGCTGGCTGTAGCTTCTGCTTATCTAAATGTTCTTTACGCAATGGATCTTCTAGATGTGGCAAAACAGCAACGGGATATTACTGCTTTACAAGTTGACCGAACTTCCAAACTTGTTGCATCTGGTAGTTTACCTTTACAAAACAAATATGAGCTTGATGCCCAATTTGCTAACGAAGAATTAAATATTGTCAATTATGAAAACCAGCTAGAGATAGCACTTTTAAGCTTGGCTCAATTGATTGAAATTACAGACTTGTCTTCTTTCGGAATTTCGAGACCTGATATTGATAATATCGCAACAGAATCGGCACTCTTAACTGCAGAGCAAATCTATCAGGAGGCTTTGGTAAAAATGCCCGAAATAGAATATGCGAATTTGAATTACCAAAGTGCTGAGAAAAATCTTGCGATTGCAAAAGGGGTTTTCTTACCTCGATTGTCTATGAGCGCTTCTTATGGATCAGGATATTCTAGTGCGAGCAAACTTATCGACCAAATAACAATAGGCACTCCTTATATCAGCGGATTTGCTACAGATAATATTGGTAGTATTCTCGATGTTTATCAGTATTCGTACGATTATACTTATAAAAATAAACCATTCTCCGATCAAATTTCCGACAATGCAAGTACATCTTTAGCATTTAGTTTGTCGATTCCAATTTTTAATGGCTTGCAGACAAAGACTAATGTGGACAATAGTAAAATTTATCTAGAGCAATCAAAAATGCAGGTTGATCAGGCAAAGAAAGATTTATTGAAGGAAATTCAACAGGCTTATGCCGATGCTCAATCAGCTATAAAGAAATATAAAGCAACTGAGAAAACTCTTGAGTCGATGCAACTGAGCTTCGATTATACACAAAAACGTTTCGATCAGGGCTTAATAAATACGACAGATTATAATATTGCAAAAAACAA
>CAZOHR010000002.1:12545-40769 GCA_964579045.1 uncultured Bacteroidales bacterium
TTTCTCTGCTGATTGTTATTATGATAGGTGGTAAAAAAGCCGGATGGTTTGGAGCTGATTCTACACATAAGATAAGTACAGATCCTGTGGTTAAAAAAACAATTACAGAAGTTGTTACCGCTAGTGGAAAAATTCAGCCAGAAATGGAAATTAAAATGAGTCCCGATGTTTCAGGAGAGATTGTTGAGCTGATGGTTAAAGAAGGAGATCCTGTTAAAAAGGGTGATTACCTGTTAAAGATAAAACCCGATTTGTATGAGTCTGCGGTTGAAAGAACTGTTGCTGCTGGTAATTCATCAAATGCAAATCTTGCAAATAGTAAAGCGCGTCTCGAGCAGGTAAAAGCTCAGTTTGTGCAAACGGAATTGTCATACAACCGAAACAAGACTTTGTTTGATCAAGGCGTAATTTCGCAGGCGGAATATGAAAATGCACTTGCTGCATATCAGATGGGTTTGGCTGATGTTCGCGCTGCCGAAGCAAGCGTTAATGCCGCAAATTATGGTGTTATGAGTTCGTATGCAACAATTAAAGAAGCAAACGAAAATTTGCGTAAGACTTCTGTATTTGCTCCAATGGATGGAACTGTTTCGATGCTCAACGTCGAAGTTGGAGAACGTGTTGTTGGTACCGAAATGATGGCTGGTACCGAAATGATGAGGATTGCCAATCTTGATGTAATGGAAGTTATTGTCGATGTTAATGAGAATGATATTGTTAAGATAAAACTTAATGATAGCGTTGATATCGAAGTAGATTCATATTTAAAAAGGAAGTTTAAAGGAGTTGTTACAGAGATTGCAAATTCTGCCACTTCATCAGGATTATCTGTTGATCAGGTTACAAACTTTAAAGTAAAAATCAGAATTTTGCCAGAATCTTATCAAGATTTGGTTAAAGCTGGAAATAAATATCCTTTCCGACCGGGGATGTCAGCAACTGTTGATATTCATACTAAAACTGTGTATAATGTAATTGCAGTACCTTTACCAGCGGTAACTACACGTGCCGACTCAACACAAGCAGGCTATAAACAAGAAAAGAAGACCAACAAGGATGCTGAAGGTGAGGAGCAAGTTGACGAAAATGAAGATGTTGATAATTCAACTTTGATGGAAGTTGTGTATGTTTACAAAGACGGAAAACTTGAGCAACGAACAGTAAAAACTGGGGTGCAAGATTCTTACTACATCGAAATTCTTGAAGGATTAAAAGAAGGAGAAGAGGTTGTTACCGCTCCATATAGTCTAATTTCAAGAGTCTTAAGGGACGGAATGTCTGTTAAAAAAGTCACAAAAGAGGAGTTGTTTAAAACTGAAGAATAGGGGTTGTCTTATACTGGCACAGTGTAGCCAATTTACCACCTTAGCTCAGATCTTAATAATCTCTCAGTTGCCATATTCTCATAATCTCTGATAACTAAAAACAAAAACATTTAGATATTGAATGGTTTAAACTCCGCTAGTGTTTTTTCTTAATTTGGTTTTTAGTATTTTTGCAATAAATTTAAAATAATAATGGCTACAATCCTAAATATAGAAACCTCAACAGAAATCTGCTCGGTATCAATATCCGTTGATGGTGTCTGTAGGTTCTTAAAGCTACACAAACCAGATGCTCATTCATCTGAAAAATCTTCACATTCTCTTTTGCTCGCAACTTTTATTAATGAAATATTAAAAGAAAATGGATATAAACCTTCAGATATTGATTCTGTCGCAATAAGTGCAGGTCCTGGTTCGTACACTGGTCTTCGAATTGGTGTAAGTACAGCAAAAGGATTTGCTTTTGGGGCAGGATTACCTTTGATTGCTGTTGATACTATGAAGATTATTGCTTCAATGGCGATAAAAACTATTAATACAGATTTCGACTATATCGTTCCTATGACCGACGCCAGAAGAATGGAAGTTTATTGTGCTGTTTTTGATAAAAATCTTAATCAGATTAGTCCTATTGAGGCTAAAATTATCGACGAACTTTCTTTCTCCGAACTTTCGGGAGGAAGAGTTGTAATTTGTGGAAACGGAGCCGAAAAGTGCTTGGATATTCTTCAAAATGAAAGAAATATCTTCTTGACAAATGTGTATTCATCTGCCGAGTATATGGCCGAACTCTCAGAAGGTTTATTCAATCAGGGAAAATTTGTTGATCTTGTTTATTTTGAACCATTTTATCTAAAAGATTTTGTTGCAACAACTCCTAAACTAACCTTTGCAAACACATCAGCCCAAAATAGTAACATATGAAATACAGTTTCCGAAACGACTACAGCGAGGGTGCACACCCAAACATACTAAAAGCTCTAGCAGAGTCAAACCTCGAACAGGTTGACGGATATGGTGAAGACGTTTACTGCCTACATGCTGCCGATAAAATCCGTCAAGAACTAAACTCGCCAGACGCAGATGTTCATTTTGTGTCGGGTGGAACGCAGGCGAATATGCTTTGCATTGGATCTTTTTTGCGACCTTACGAATCAGTAATTGCTGCTCAAACTGCTCATATCGAAGTTCATGAGGCTGGAGCAATTGAGTTTACTGGACATAAAATAAATACATACCCAGCCGAAAATGGAAAAATCTCTCCTGAGCAAATTCAATTTGCTGTAGACTTTCACTACGACGAGCACATGGTAGTACCACGCTTAGTTTTTATTTCGAATACAACAGAATTGGGCACTGTTTACAAGAAATCTGAGCTCGCAGCTATTTCGGCAGTTTGCAAAAAAAACAATTTGTTTCTTTATATCGATGGTGCTAGATTAGGCGCAGCATTGGCATCGCCTGAGAATGATCTTACATTGGCAGATATCGCAAAACTTGTTGATGCCTTTTATATTGGTGGTACAAAAAACGGGGCATTAATAGGTGAAGCAGTGGTAATTATTAATCCTGATTTAAAATCGCATTTTAGGTACAACATGAAACAAAAAGGTGCTTTGTTGGCAAAAGGAAGACTAATAGGCATTCAGTTCGATGAACTTTTTAAAGATGATTTGTACTATAATTTGGCAATACACGCCAATAAAATGGCCATGAAACTTGCTGCTGGCTTAAAAGCTGCTGGATACGAGTTTTTGTCTACACCAGAGTCAAATCAAATATTCCCAATTTTCCCCAACGAAATTATCGAAAAATTGTACGAAAAATTCGAGTTTTATATTTGGTCAAAATACGATGATAAAAAATCGACTGCTAGATTAGTCTGTTCTTGGGCTACTAATGAAGATAACGTGGATGAGTTTTTGCGAGAGTTGCTATAAAAAAAATGAGCCCCTCCTCAGGACTCATTCTCTTTTCATGATTGGTTGGCAAATGTTTTTAGTAAAGGCAAGCTACATAATCGTAATGCGGACCTTCAGCTAAAAATTGCATCTTCAAATTGACCTCATTAGCAACGGCTTCAACAGTAAATGGGTCAATAAAAAACCAGTTAAATTTCCCTGATCTTAATTTCTTATATTGTAAATTATAAATTAATTCTCCGTAGTATTTTTCTGTAAGCGGAATGCTTATACTGCCATCTTCTTCGAGATATAAATATTGTAAATCTGATGAATCGAAAATTATTTTTCCACCCGGATTAAGTAATGTTCGCAAATGTTCGAGCAAGCATGGAAGGTTTGGTAAAGAGCCAGCTATTCCTATACCGTTCATCAGAAGCAAAATAGAGTCGAAAGTTCTTCCTTTATACTGGAATATATCGCCACAAACTACATCTTTTAAACCGCGATCTCTCATAACTTCGCAGCAACCAGGAGAGATGTCAAGTGATGTAACATTGTATCCGAGCCCCTGTAGGTAAAGCGAATGAGAACCAGCACAAGCACCAATGTCGAGAATGTCACCTCTAGCTTGTTGTAATGCTTTTTGCTCATGTGGTGGCATATCATTATATCCTCTGAATAAGTATTCAGCTGGCAAATAATCAGTTTCTGCAATATCAGATTTTACAGTGATTCTTGCTTTTTTATCTCCTGCAATATAGTCCTTGCAACACAATCCAAATATATCCTCGCCCTCAGTACTTTTCATTTTGTATAAATTCACTATTTCAACTCTTCGAACAAATTCTTTAACGAATATATTTTTAAAAAGTTGCAAAATCATAAAAATTCAAATTATACACCTATCAACCTCCCACCATTCCATTATTCCACCAACCCATTATTCCAACATTCATTCACCCATTCACTCATTCACTCATTCAATCATTCCCACATTCATTCATTCATTCATTTCCTCATTCACCAAAATCTTAAAAAAACACTATATTTGTAAAACTTTTTGACTAGAATTTTTATGTTGAAACTTTTTATAAGGCTCTCCAGATGGACGAAATTGCTGCATCAGTCGATTGTTAGCATATTCAGAATTTTGCTTATGTCTAGTAATTCAAGAGATTTTCGTAAACAAAAATCTGCATCTGACTCAATAATTATCCTAGGAAATGGACCAAGTCTTAAAAGCAGCATCGAAAGTTACAAAGAGGTATTTCATAAACATGAGCTGGTTTGTCTTAATCATTTTGCATTAACAGATTATTATACCGAATTAAAGCCGGAATATTATGTGGCTATTGCTCATGATTTATTCCTTGACAATGTTATGCCTCATTTTATCGATGCATCCAATCGGCTTTTTAATGCTATTGCTGATAAAACTAGTTGGAAAATGATTTATTTCACAACACAGGAGGCAAAAAAGCATTTACGTTGGCAGAAAATTTTGGAAAGAAACAAGAATATCGAAATTGTTTACCTTAATCTCACACCAGTCGAGGGTTTTGACCGATTTGTATTTGGACGTTTCGATAAAGCCAAAGGAATGCCAAGACCGCACAATGTGATGGTTCCAGCAATTTTTACAGCGATACATTTAGGTGCAAAGAAAATTATTCTTGTAGGGTCTGACCATACATGGTTGAAAGAATTGTATGTTGACGAGAATAACAGAACATTGTTCTTTAACGAACATTTTTACGATAAAGAAAAAGAGGCAAAACAATTTGATTATGCTGGGCAGCACTATATGAAATTGCACGAAATTCTTGGAACAATGAGTCTTGCTTTTGAGAGTTATCATATTCTTAAGAAATATGCAGAATACAAAAATGCAACAATATTAAACTGTACTCCACAATCATATATCGATGCTTTTAAGCGTTGTAATCTTAATGAAATTTAAAAATAAAATACTCAGTAATATGAAAACATACAATAAACCAAAAGTAATCGCAGAAATTGGGTGTAATCACAAAGGAGAAATGGATATTGCGAAAGAATTGATTCTATTAGCAAAATTCTGTGGCGCTGATTACGCAAAATTTCAGAAAAGACATTCAAAAGAGTTGTTGACCGAAGAGCAATACAACGCACCACATCCTAACCAGATGCACGCTTATGGAGCAACTTATGGAGCTCACCGCGAGTTTCTAGAGTTAAGTGTGGAGCAGCATGCTGAACTAAAACAATTCTGCGAGGCAAACGGGATTGGCTACGCAACTTCAGTTTGGGATTTGACTTCCGCAAAAGAAATCGCCGGACTAAATCCTGATTTTATTAAGATACCATCGGCATGTAATAATCATTACGAAATGCTAGAGTATCTACGCGATAATTACAAAGGACAAATCCAGGTCTCTCTTGGAATGACAACCAAAGAAGAGGAGGTAAAACTCATCGAATTATTTGAGAAAAACAGTTCGTCAAAAGATAGGCTGATAATGTTTTCATGCACATCTGGTTACCCAGTTGCATTTGATGATGTTTCTCTTTTAGAAATCGATCGTATCAAAGAAACTTATGGTAGCAGAGTAAAAGAGTTTGGATTTAGTGGTCATCATCTAGGTATAGCAATAGACATAGCTGCTTATGCATTAGGTGCAACTTGGGTAGAACGTCATTTTACCAAAGATCGTACTTGGAAAGGTACCGACCATGCAGCATCTCTCGAACCACAGGGAATGTCAAAGCTTATTAGAGATTTAAATGCGGCATATAAATCGCTAACTTATAAAAGATCAGAAATCCTTGAAGTAGAACAGATACAGAGAGATAAACTTAAATATCGCAAAAGATGAGTATAATTGCTTTTGTTCCTGTCCGTAGTGGTAGTAAGTCGATAAAAGACAAAAACATTAAACCGTTCTATGGCAAACCATTAATATACTGGGTGCTTAATGCGCTTCAGAACGCCACGGGTGTAAATAAAGTTGTGGTGGCTCTTGATTCTAATACTTACGCAGAACTAGTCAAAAGTTTCGAGTTTTCAAAAATTCATATTTATAACAGGAAACCCGAAAATGCGATTGATACAGCATCTACAGAATCGGTAATGTTAGAGTATTTACAATCAGCCGGACTTGAAAATGATGATTTGTTTATGCTAGTGCAGGCAACCTCTCCGCTAACCACATCTGTGGATATAGACTCTGCAATTAGGCAATTTGCTTATTCTGGAAAAGATTCTATGATATCTTGTGTAAAAACTAAGCGCTTTTTCTGGAAAAATGACGGAACAACGATAAACTATGACTATCAAAAGCGCCCGCGTCGTCAGGACTTTGACGGAATGTTTATGGAAAATGGAGCATTTTATTTGAACAAAGTTTTTAATGTTCTTAGAGATAAAAACCGATTATCTGGTAATATCGATATTTACGAAATGCCCGAGTATACTGCATTAGAACTTGACGAACCTGCGGATTGGAGAATCGGAGAAATTTTGATGGATGAATATGGAAATAAGAACAAAGCTCAAAACAGAGAGATAAAACTTTTTCTTTCTGATGTAGACGGCGTTCTTACCGATGCAGGCATGTATTATTCTGAGAAAGGCGATGAACTGAAAAAATTCTCTACTTACGACGGCATGGGAATGAAAATGTTGCAGGCTGCGGGAATAAAAGTTGGAATAATTACCAGCGAGGATAGAAATCTAAATCGTGCCAGAGTTCAAAAGCTTAAGCTTGATTACGATTTTCATGCTCAAACCAATAAACTCGAAACTGTCGAAAAACTGTGCAAAGAATTAAATATCGGTTTCGAAAACATTGCTTATATCGGTGATGACATTAATGACTTTGATTTGCTCAGTAGAGTAGGAATAGCTGCTTGTCCTGCAAACGCTGTTGCGAAAATCAAAAATATTACTGGAATCATCCAACTCGAAAAGTCAGGTGGAAATGGTGCCGTGAGGGAGTTTGCAGAATTGATTTTGCGAAGCTAAAGATTTAGATTTTTACAATTCGAAGAGTCCCAGTTTTACCTTTGGAGATAATATTTACAAAATAAATCCCATTTTCATATTTTGAACAGTCAATATTGCACTGTCCATTTTGATTTGCCATCATTGTAACTATTTGACCTTTTGCATTAGAAACTTTAACAATATAATCTCCTTCAGTTTCAACTGTGAAATTTTCTTTGCATGGGTTAGGAAATGCAAGCATTTGAATCCCTTGATCCTGACTTTCATTGTAAAGAGTATATCCGGGATAATAATACATGTAAGGTAGTCCAGCTTTACAAGTTGCATAAACCAAGTCGATTGCATCGGCATTAAAACTACAATCTTCACCTAATTCGTTTGGATTGCTAATTTCTCCTAAAAAGGTATGTCCACTTCTTGCAACATAAATTTTGCCATTTATTCCTAATTGCAAACCTGATGCCCTACTACATGTTCCAATTTCTTCATAATTCGCTAAAGGATCATTATCTTCTAGGTTAAATTGAATTAATTTAGAACTAGTTGAATAAACGTCATAAGTCCCATATAATTTTGTTCCATCAGGAGAGAATTCAATGCCATACGCTCTCGGAAAGGATTGGGAAGCTCTAAAATTACTGATGATTCCTGTCGATTTGTCAAAATCATAGACTTCAAATTTACCAAGATCGTGCTGAGTTACAGCCAATTTATCTCCATCTATATTAGTTTTTAAAAAACCAGCAGCATTTACCCATCCATTATATGCTGGATTTGGTGACCATCCACCTTCATTAATCGGCCCTATTGGACTTACAACTGGTGTTGTAGATATTCATTCATCTGTAATTAAATATGCAATAAACTCATTTGAATTCCATTTGTGTCCAACCAACCAAATATCTTGATTATTACTATGTGGGATTGCAACTTGGCGTTCTGTCACCATTTCTGCAAGCAAAATGTTTTTGTCATTAGTAATAGCACCTAATCCACCATCAAGACTCATATCCACAATGGAATACCTCCAACCATTTGATAAATGTTGCTCAGCACTGTCATCTGTAGTAAATATATAATACTGTTTACCTGTATTTCTCGGTTGTGGTTCCAATTTAGGCAGTATTAATGCAGATTGTGCAGAACTCCAATGTCCCATAAGGTTATCGCCGTTTTCCATTATTTCATGGTTTGCGTTATATACTTTCTGCCCATCAGTGTAAAATAATAAGGTTCCATCATTATCGCATATTGTGGCGCAACCTTCTAAACCTGTGATTTGTCCACCCTGAATAGCTGTTGGGTCTCCATTAGAAAAATCTATACCTGCATACTCTCCAAAATACCAAAGATTGTAAATCCGGTTTTGAGCAAAAGTAGTAATTGTTAAGCTTATGATAATAAGTGTGGCAATAATCTTAATCATAACTGTAGTTTTTAGCAGAATGTTACTAATAATGTATAATTTTCAAATATAGAGAATTTATTTATGAGATGCAATTTTTTTGCAATATTATTGCTGATTACAATATTTTTTATTTTAGATACAACCTCTTGAAAAGTTTTTTTTCGACTGAGTACATTAAGAAGGAATAGAGTTTAAGCTAAAGAATAACTCTCAAAAAAAACTAAGCACTGAAGGGCTGGGTGCGTATGGAATGAAATCTGATCAAATAATTTGTGTGTTTTTAATCGGATAATAGTTTCAGCTTGAGTTAAAATGCCAGTTTCATACAAGCTTAAAACTGCGTATAATGTGTCGTTTGCCACTGGTCCTTTGACAATGTCGAAATTATGCGTTGTTTTACCGTTCCTGTTTAAAATCACAAATTCAAGCCAATCTTTATTAGCTTCATTAAATGCTTTAATTTTTAAATTGCTTGCAGTTAGTAGTTTTTCATCAAAGTCGAAGACAGAAACGAATGCAAAAGAGTTTTTGCCCTCACGTTTTTGTTTAATTTTTGACCATGATTCTGCTTGTGTTTTTTCTGATGTGCAGTAAAACCCTTTACCAAAATCTAAAAATCGTTGTGAATCTATTATTTCTGGAGAATCAATGATTTCTGTGCTGCCGTGGTATAATTTCATTCTTGTGATTTTATGTACTCATTTATTTCAGAAATAATATAATTCATAGCTTGAGTGTGCAATACTTCATATCCGTATTCCAAAAAATCAAAAACTTTGTATTTATGAAATTTGTCTAAAGTTATTCCCCCTGACAAATTGTGTAAAATTCTGTAATTTTCCAGACAAAACAATTGAAATTCCTGTATTTTATTATTTGAATTCATTACACAAAATCTGGATAAGTTAAAGTGTTTGTAATTTTTTCTTCCGAAAGAATATCAACGAGCTTTCTTGGGCTTAAATGCCATAATTTGGTCTCTTCATTTGCCAAAGCTGATGCAAGTTTTGAATGATAAAAATACGTTAGTGCATCCATGAAATCAATATTTTCATTTTTCATTATCAGTAGAACAGAATCTCTGACTTTATATGGTATTATTGAGTCGAAAACCTTTTTATCCATTTTTTGCTTTTTACAAAAATAATAAATTTTGCTTAATGATAGAAGAAATTGCTCTACATTAAATTTTAAAAAACAAAAAATCCACTCAAGTACTTTAGGCACTTCTTATTTCAATTTTAAATCAATTCCACTTAAGTACTTTAGACACTCTAGGCACTTTAGTGCACTCTAGACACTTCTTCCCTCAACATCCTAATTTCCTCCCCAGCCTGCGATCCCATCGAAGAATTTTCTTCAGCTCTCCGTACTAAATAAGGCATAACATCTTTTACTGGTCCGTAAGGAACATACTTTGCTACATTATAACCTTCTGCTGCAAGATTAAACGAAATATTGTCGCGCATTCCGTAAAGTTGTGAGAAATAAATTCTACTGTCATCTGCAGGAATGTTATACTTTTTCATAAGTTCTGTTAAATGTAAAACAGAATTTTCGTTGTGTGTTCCACAGAAAATTTCAACATTTTTAATATTCTCAACCGAAATTTCGATTGCTTGATTGTAGCTAAGATCAGTTAATTCTTTTGTGGTGTTTATCGGATCAGGATATCCGCCATTTTTTGCACGCTGTCTTTCTTTTTCCATATAGGCTCCGCGTACGAATTTTATTCCTAGTTTAAAATTCTCTCGTTTTGCCATATCAATTAGAAAATCTAAATAATCCAATCTGTCATTTCTGTACATTTGTAAAGTAGTAAACACAATTGCTTTTTCACGATTATACATTTTCAAAAAATCGAGTAAAATATCATCAATTCTATGCTGATACATAAAATCCTCGGCATCAACCAAAACTGAAACCTGCTTTTTTGCTGCATATTCAAAAATATCAATCAACCTGTTTTTATAGTCACTTAGTGCTGGATGATTCAGTGGAGTTGACTCTTGTAGGAATTCTGCTTTTATCAATCCTGTAGGCTTAAAGACCGCAAATGGTATGTTCTTATTTTTTGCTGCAATATCAATGACCTTTTTTACCTCAGTTATCAATTTAGCAAAAGATTCTGTATCTGAAACCCCTTCGATTGAGTAGTCAGGAATGGTTTTTACATTAGATTTCCCGATTTTTTCGGCAACTTTTAGCACTTCATCAAGATTCTCGCCTCCGCAAAACTGCTTAAACATAAAATTTGTAAATGGTTTTATCGGAATATGCAAAGTAATGGCAATGTTTAAGCCTAATTTCCCAAGTTTTACTAGAAATGGTTTTGTAATAATCTTGTAAACAAAAAGAGCCGATTTTATTTCTTTTCTTGTTTTGTAGGCGTATGCTGTTGAAGTGTTTTTAAAATCCATGAATTAGTGTTTTTGTTGAAAACAGAAAAGGGTTGAGGTTTGTTGTGGAATCTTAGGAAAACAAAATAAAAATTTGCTTTCTCCACAAAAACACCATATCTTTGTAAAAGCTAAAATATTAGCTAATGAATGAAATATAAAGCAATAACGGCTAATATAATAACCACAATATGATTACAGAGCTTTTAAATTATTATGAAATTGCTGAGAAAATTGCAAGTGATGTGAAAGAACTACGTCTGCGAGAAAATCTTACTCAGCAAGCTTTGGCAAAGAAATCGGGGGTAAGCTTGGGCTCTCTTAAAAGATTCGAAACAACTTATGAAATTTCTTTGAAGAATCTTATTCAGCTTGGACTTACTTTAAGGTCAGTAGAAGGACTTTTAAAATCTTTTGAAAAGGAAGCGCCACAAAGTATTGACAATATTTTAAAGGAAAAGAAGGCCATTTATTCATCACGCAAAAGAGGAAGAAAAAATGATTAAAACAGTTGACATATTAAAAGTAAAATACAATTACATCACCGTCGGACGGCTTGTACTTAGTAGAGAAAACCTTGCTGTGTTTGAATATGATACTGATTGGTTGAACTCGGGATTTTCAATTTCTCCGATTCATTTACCATTGACATCAGAGTCTTTTATTGCAAAGCGGAATCCTTTTAATGGTCTTTTTGGAGTATTTAATGACAGCTTGCCCGACGGTTGGGGAAATTTATTGTTAGATAGATTGCTTAAGGAAAAAGGAATAAATCCGCTTGAATTGTCCGTTTTAGACAGGCTAAGCATAGTGGGGAAAAACGGAATGGGTGCTCTGAGTTATGAACCGGAATCAATGAAACTGGATTCAAGTGTGGATTTTGATCTGGATTTTTTCGACGCAGAGACAATGAAGATACTCCAGTCTCAAGATTCAGAAGCTGTAGAAACTCTTTATAAAGACAATGGTTCATCAGGTGGTGCCAGACCGAAGGTATTGATTAAGCATGAGAATGAAGAATGGATGGTTAAATTTCGCTCATCTTTTGATCCTGAAAATATCGGAGAAATAGAGTATAATTGCTCTCTTGCTGCAAAGCGGGCGGGGATAGAAATGCCTGAAACAAAGTTGTTTGAAGGCAAATATTTTGGAGTAAAGCTTTTTGATAGAAATGAAAACAACAGAATACATGTTCATACTGCTTCGGGTCTTTTGTACGCAAATCACAGACTTCCGGCTTTGGATTATGATGATTTACTAAAGTTGACAAGATATATTACTAGCGATTTGACCGAGGTCGGAAAAATGTTTCGACTTATGATTTTCAATATTGTAATCGGAAATAAAGATGATCATGCAAAAAACTTCTCATTTATTTTAAAAGATGACAAATGGAAATTATCTCCTGCTTATGACCTTACCCCAAATTTTGGATTTAATGGTAATCATTCCACTACGATACTTGGGAAAGGGAATCCTGAGGATAAAGATATATTTGAGTTGGCGAAAAGACACGGGTTTGAAAAGAAAAATATTTCTTTATTAATTGAAGAGTTTCGTTCTGTTGCCACGACGTAAATCTAAAACTTCTTATCACTTTCTCTGCTTCTTAAACTAAACTGCAAACCAAACGAGAATAGAAATGGTTCATAATTAAAACTGTTTGAATAATCATTCAACATGTACGAGAGTCCGAACTGGGCAACAACTTTTACCATTGGAGAACCGGCTTTTAGCAATAGTGTTGGCTCAATAAACAATCCGGTTTTGCTTACATTTTCCTGACTTACAAATGCACAAATCGTTCTTGGGGCAAAAGCAAGTTCGAAATAGTTGCTTTTAAAACCAATTGCAGGCTGTACGAAAAACCTGTTTACATAGGTGTCGGCAAATGATGAGAATTCTCCCGAAGTCTGATAGGAATTAATGCGTCCGATTCCATATCCTCCGTATGTTTCGAATTGAATAAATTTACCAAAGGTTTTGTAATAACCAGCACCAGCTTCTACAAAAATATGTTTGTGATAGTTATCATTTATAGTATCCGAAGTCTCATTCATAAAGCTTCCGTTTACCATAATTCCGATATTGTCGGTAATGGCATAAGCCGTCTGAACATCTGTGCCCGAGAGACCGAAATTAATGGCTGCATTCAAGTCATTTTTCTCACTCAACATTGGAGCATTAACAACGTTTGGAATATATAAAGGAGCACAGGAATTTAGGTAGATTAAAAATATTCCAGCGACGAAAGAAATTAATATACTCTTTTTCATAATCGGGTTGTTTTATCCTGTAAAGATACGTGATTAATTATTGAAAGTAAATCGTTAAGTATAACTGTTTTAAAATCGAGTAGTTTTACATAAAATAAAAAATCCTGCAATTTTAAAACTGCAGGATTTTTTATAAATTTTAATTTTGAAGTTTAAAATTGAGCAATTTTTCCAAATTTTACTAATGAAGGAGTAGAGCCATCTTCCCATGCAATAATTGCACCATCAGCTTTAATCTCTTTTACAGTTCCAACATAGTATTTATCAGTTGTCCAAACTGCTAAAACTTTATCTCCAACTTTTATTTCTTCTTTTTTCAAAATTTTTCTGATTTGATCCGAAGTAACCTCAGCTTCGCTACCATCGTAATATTTAATAGTGTAAATATTATCTGAGATAGAAACAACTTCTGCATCATACCAAGATGTTGACCAAAGAACACTTACAGCTTCACCAACTGTGAAATTACCAGCCGGAGGAGCAACGACAGTAAATGTTACCGAAGCAACTTCTTTTCCTTCGTTATCAGAAGTGTGGAGTCTAAAATCCCATTTACCAGGTTTCATGGGAGCCTTAAAAGTCATTGTTCCTTCGGTTCTGTCGTTGAGATATTGATAATCTACGTCATATTCGTCATTTTTAGTTTCGTCACCATGTTCAATATTAGATGGAATAATTCCAACCCAAGCGCCAGAAGCAAAGTCGCTAGTTGTCGCCTCAAATGTTACGATAATCGTTTCGCTTGGTTTAACTTCTTTTTTGTCGATGCTTAATGTTGCCTTACCTTTATCGGCAGTGTCATCAGTTTCACTTTTTTTTGTATTTCCGCCACAATTTAATAGCGATAATGTAATTAAACCTAAAATAAGTAAATTTAAAATCTTTTTCATAGTAAATGAATTAAAAGTTAGTGAATATTAAAAATAGTAATTTATAAAAAATAAAGTTAAAAATATTTTTGTTTTTACCGATATTATTAATTTGCTTGTAACACAATTTAGAAAAATACTAAAGAAGATTAGTTTGATAAACAAAAATCAAAACAAATAGTTCACAAAACTCGTCCAAATAATTAAATATATCAGAGAAACAAATATTCATTTCAAATTGTAAATAGTCCGTGTTTTTGTTAGTTGGTGCAACTCAACAGCATTCCGTTAATAACTAATCATATTTCAACTTAAATCAGCAGTTACAAAATGCTAATTTCGCAAAAATAAACTAAAGATTTTGGCAAGTCCGTTAAAGAAATTAGCTGGTCAAACTGCTGTATATGGTCTTAGCAGTATTGTGGGTCGTTTGCTGAACTACCTATTAGTTCCGCTTTATACTAGTTTGTTTGCTCCCGAAGTTTACGGAATTGTTACTGAGCTGTATGCTTATATTACTTTTTTGCTGATCCTTCTCACTTATGGAATGGAAACTGGGTTTTTCCGTTTTGCTCAGGATAAAAGCATCTTCGATAAAGTTTATTCTTCGGTACTTACCAGCATAACCATAAGTTCGGCTTTGTTTATTGGAATATTGCTGCTATTTCTTAAGCCAATTGCAAACTTAATGGAATATCAAGCGAATCCAGAGTATATTCTGTGGTTGGGACTAATTGTTGCTCTTGATGCTATTATTTCTATACCATTCGCAAAGCTACGACAGCAGAATAAAGCAATTAAGTTCTCGATAATTAAACTGATTAATATTGGAATCACAATAGGCTTAAATCTGTATTTCTTGATTTTATGTCCAAAGTTATCGATTTCAGATCCTGACTCAATACTGCTTTCGGTATATTCTGCAAAAATTGGAGTGGGTTATGTCTTTATCTCAAATCTAATTGCAAATTTATTGACTTTGATAATCCTTTTACCTGAGGTGTTTAATGTGAAATTTAGCTTTGATAAAGTACTCCTTAAAAAGATACTTTTATATTCTTTGCCATTATTACTTGCAGGATTTGCGGGCATGATTAATGAGACTTTGGATAGGGTAATTTTGAAATACCTAACTCCTGAGAGTATGAATCCTATGGAGCAGTTGGGGATTTATGGAGCAAACTATAAACTTGCAATACTGATGACTCTGTTTATTCAGATGTTTCGATATGCGGCCGAACCATTCTTTTTTAGCAACAAAAACGAAGCTAATGTTAAGGAGCTATATGCCAAAGCAACTAAGTATTTTATTATTTGTGGGTTAATGATTTTCCTTGGTGTAATGTTTTATATTGATTTTATTAAGTACTTTATCGACAAGGACTATCACGAAGGATTAAAAGTCGTTCCAGTTTTATTGCTAGCAAATTTATTTCTCGGAATTTTCTTTAATTTTTCGATTTGGTATAAGCTCAACGACATGACCAAATATGGTGCATATTTAGCTATTTTTGGTGCGATAATTACCATTGTGCTTAATGTTGTTTTGGTTCCGATTTTCGGATATGTAGGTTCGGCTTGGGCAACACTTATCTGCTATTTCTCAATGATGGTTCTCTCCTTCTACTGGGGACAGAAATTCTACAAAGTGCCTTATAATTTGCTTAATGCAGGATTCTATTTTCTACTGGCGGCAGCGCTTTATGCTATAAGTATATATTTGAGACCTGATAGTCAGACATTTGTATATTTGTTTAACACAGGTTTACTGGCAATTTTTGCATGCGTTTTTGTTGTAAAGGAGAAAGCTTGGAGGTTAGTTAGGAAGTAATCATAAGGTCTTAGAATTATTCGTCAATCTGCTAAAAAAGATAACCAACTTATAAGCCCCATTTCTGTGACACTATGTAATCTCAGCCCCGAAACCATTCTACTAGTTAGCCTAATCATACTATTCAAAATCTATTAACTAAACATTAAATATTGGTTGAAAAAAAAATGCCATTAATTCCCATAATATTGCTAATATTGTAGGTTTTTTAATAAGCATATTAATAGGTGTAAAATAGTAGATTTAATTAAAGTATTAACCAAAAAAAATAAGAATTATGAGTTTTTTCGAAACAAACAGTTATTTCATTGATGAGAAAGTACAATTCCTTCAGTTTGAAAATGAATACAAAGTATTTAACGACAAAGCAGAACTTATTGGAGCAGTAAAACAGAAACTTTCTGGTGGTGACAAGGTTCTCAGATTATTGTTTAACAAAGCGATGATGCCATTTAGAATGGAGATTCGCAATGCTGGCGATCAACTTGAGGCTTCTATTTCTCGTGGATGGACATTTTTTATGTCTAAAATAGTTCTTGCCGACGGTCAAGGAATGCAAATCGGAAGAGTAGAGCAAAAATTTGCATTTTTCAAACCTACATTCAAAATCTTTGACAATAACAACGTTCAGATTGGCGAAATAACTGGAGACTGGAAAGCATGGAATTTCGTAATAAACGATGCTCACGGTCAGCAAATAGGTATGATTACAAAAAAATGGGCTGGATTAGCAAAAGAAATGTTTACAACTGCAGATAAATACAATGTGCAGCTTACTCAGCATAATATGTCAAAAGAGCACAAAATTGCTATTCTCGCAAGTGCTATAACAATTGATATGGTTCTTAAAGAGAGCAAATAATTTATTAAAATTACATTACAATTTAAGGATGAAAATAATTATCCCGATGGCCGGTATGGGTACACGTATGAGACCACATACTCTTACTGTACCCAAACCGCTTATTGTGCTTGCCGGTAAATCAATCGTTCAGCGATTAGTCGAGGGCATTGTTAAAGTTTGCGCCGAACCTGTTGATGAAATTGGGTTTGTGATAGGTAAGTTTGGCGAAAAAGTTGAAAAACAACTTATCCAGATTGCAGAAAATGTTGGCGCAAAGGCAAAGATTTACTATCAGCTCGAAGCAATGGGAACGGCACATGCTGTATGGTGCGCTGCCGATTCTCTTGATGGAAAAACCGTTGTTGCATTTGCTGATACTTTATTTTTCGCCGATTTTAAGATTGATAATAAAACCGACAGCATAATTTGGGTTCAGAAAGTTGAAAATCCAGAGGCTTACGGAGTTGTAACTACTGATGAAACTGGATTTATTACTGGATTTGAGGAAAAACCAAAAACATTTGTTTCAGATTTGGCAATAATAGGGATTTACTATTTTAAGGATGGTTTGGTACTAAAGAAGGAATTGCAAAACATTATCGACAATAAAATAATGAAAAGCGGCGAATATCAGCTAACCACTGCATTGGAAAATCTTCGTCACAAAGGACTTAAGTTTTTGCCCGGCGAAGTTGAGGAATGGCTCGATTGTGGAAATAAGGGGATTACCGTTCAAACTCATTCAAGGGTTCTCGCTAAATCTGCCGACGCAACATTTCTAGCATCCACAGCAGAAATTGTAAACTCAACTGTTATTCAGCCTTGCTATATTGGAGAAAATGCAAAGATTTTAAATTCTGTAGTTGGTCCGTTTGTTAGCATTGGCGAAAATTCATCGGTATCAAATAGCATTATTAAAACTTCAATAATTCAGAATGATTCCGAAATTGACAGTGTAAATGCTCATAATTCCATGATTGGCAGTTTTACAAAAATTTCTGGTAAGGTTTCTGATTTAAGCATCGGCGATTATAACGTAATTGATTTCAAATAAAAGGGATGTCTTATACATTAAAGAATATTGTAGTTTGTAGTTTGCTGATGCTTACATTCGTTTCGTGCTCGGTTTTTAAGAAAACTCCAAATCCCGACGACGATCCTAGAATAAAAGCTTTCAATTTTAACTTCTATTTTCTTGAGGCAAATAAGCAAAAGATACTAGGAAATTATAGCGAGGCCTTACAAAATTATCAAATGGCATTAGGTGTTGACGATACTCAGGCTGCGGTTTGTTACGAGATAGCCGGAATTTTAAATATGGCAAGAGACTATCCGGGAGCATTAGAATATGCTAAAAAGTCTGTAGAACTCGACGAAACCGAGAATGAGTATTATAGAATTCTTTTAGCTTATGTGTATCAGAACAATAATATGCCAGAACAGGCAGTAAAGGTTTACGAAGATTTACTCGAAGAAAATCCAGCAGACTATCACTATTATTTTGAGATTTCGGATCTTCTAAATGGTGCAGGAAAACCAGATGATGCTTTAAAAATTCTTAACAAAGCCGAAAAGCAGTTTGGAATTACTGATATGATATCTCTTGAAAAGGAAAAAATCTATAATCAGAAAAAAGACTATAAAAATGCTTTGGCAGAAATACAAAAGTTGACTCTTGCCTATCCTGATAATATGCGATTTAAAACTATTTTGGCCGAATCTTATGTTAATGCAGGCGATTTGGAAGCAGCAAAAAAGTTATATGACGAACTCGAAAATGTCGAACAGGAGGATGGCATTATTTATTTTTCAATGGCCGATTTTTATCGTCTTATTGGTGAATATGATAAAACATTTTTGCTCTTGCAAAAGGGATTTGCCCGCGATGATGTAGATGTTGAAATAAAAGTGCAGATGACTTTAAGTATGCTCGATAATATTGGCAATGATGATTATCTGATTACAAATGTGGGCAAATTACTTGAAATTCTTACTATTACATATCCTGACAATATGCTCGTAAGGGCTCTTAACTCCGATTTTCTTACGTTTAAAGGTGATTTTAAAGCTGCCCAAAAGGAGTTTGATTTCATCCTTGAGAGAGATAAAAATAAATTTGAAATATGGGAACAAGCTCTGCATGTCGATTTCTTACTGCAGGATATGCCTTCGATGTACAAAAGAGGTAAAGAGGCAGTGGAATTATATCCAAATGTTTTGGCGCTTTATCGATATTACATTGTAGCAGCTTACTTTACAGAGAATTACTCGGAACTTGCCGAAGCGGTAGATTACGCATCTCTATTGGCAGTATCTGATCAGGAATTACTTATTGAGTTTTTAGGTATGCAAGCCGATGCGTATCATAAAATAGGTGAACATCAGAAATCAGATTCAGTTTTTGAGACGATTTTATTTAAGGATTCTGAAAATATTTCGGCACTAAACAATTATAGTTACTTTTTGGCTATGAGAGGTGAACATCTTGATAAAGCATTGGAAATGAGTAGCAAACTTATTACAATAGAAAAAAATAATCCTGCTTATATCGATACTCATGCTTGGGTTCTTTATAAAAAAGGAGATTTTACCAAAGCACTTGATTTCATTAATCAGGCGATATTAATTGACCCTGAAAATGCAGTGTACTTTGAACATAAGGGCGACATATTATTCAAATTGGGAAAGCAGAATGACGCTCTCGAAATGTGGATTAAAGCATCAGAGAAAGGGAAGGGATCGGAAAATCTCGACGAGAAAATTAAAACAAAAAAGTTGATTGAATAAATTGAAAAAAACACATATAATATTATCAGTTGTTATTCTGTTTATGTTAATGGGCGTATTTTCGTGCAAGGTTGCTTTTATTAACAAGGGTAAAGGGGAAAATATCAGACCAGGGAAGCTATATAAGAATCTTGTTGAAAATGAATTTGAATATAATGATATTACAATGAAGTTCTCTGCTGAGATGATTGCTGGGGAGTCTTCGGAGACCTTTAGCGGTATGATTAGGATTCAGCACGATAGTCTTATTTGGATTAGCCTGAGATCTTATAACATAGAAGGAGCGAGGGTTTGCATTACTCAGGATAGTGTAAAATATTTAAACAGAATTGATAACACATATTATATGGGTGGCTTTGATTTTTTAACTCAGAAATTCCAGATAGATCTTGACTATACGGCTATTCAGGCGATATTGACTAATAACTTCTTTTTTTATCCAGAACCAATTGATACTACAAAAACTATTGCGGACTTTAAACAGTGCGACGATTCTGTTTACTATTGTATGAGCTCAATTTCGGAAAGAAAATATACAAGGTATTATGTAGATGATAAACATGGGAACAGGTGGAATCGTAAACTTGATAAAGAAACTGCTGATACTTCTGGCTTTGACGAGGTAAAATACGAATCCAACGAATTTGTTTACCAGATTATTAAGGTTCTGCCCGAATTGTTCAGGGTTCATGATATGTATATTGAAAATTATATACAGCAACAATCTTTGTACATTCTTTACGGAAGCGAGATCCTAAATGGAGAACAATACTTTCCTCAGGATATAACAATTGAATTATTGACGCCGAAATTTGAAACAAAAGTAATTATTACCGTTGAGTCGGTTACAACAAATGAAGAAGATATCAGTTATCCATTTAAAATATCAGATAAATATCAGCAAATAATCATAGAATGAAAATATCAGGAATAGTATTATTATTTGTTTGTTTAGCATTAGGCACATCAATGGTGTCGGCACAGAGCAAATCAGAACTTGAGAAGAAAAAGAAGAAAGCTCAGGATGATATCAACTATACCAATCAGTTGCTGAAAGAAACCAAGGAGAATCAAAAGGCGACTTATAATAATCTATTGCTTATTAATAAAAATATTGACTCACGTAGAGAACTGATAGATAATATAAGCACAGAAGTAAGTGCTACTGATCAGAGAATTAAAGATACTGAACTTATAGTTGAAATCATGCAGGAAGACTTGGCGGTACTGCGCGAAGATTACGCCGAGATGATAAGAATCGCATGGAAAAATCAGAATAAATACAACACAATAATGTACATTCTAGCGGCAGAAGATTTTAATCAAACTTATCTTAGATTAAAATACATGCAGCAGTTAGCTGACTTTAGGAAGAAGCAGTTTATGGCAATTAATTCGTTAAAAGAGATTCTCGAAATACAGGTTGCGAAACTCAACGATGCAAAATTGCACAAGACTCAACTTCTTGATGATGAGAAAAAACAGGAGCAGAGTTTATTATCCGAACAACAGGAGAAAGAAAAGGCAATAAACAAATTAAAAGGGCAGGAGCAGGATTTGAAGAAGAAACTTCAAGATCAGCAAAAACAAATGGCTTCTGTTCAAAGAGAAATTGAAAAGTTGATTTCAGAAGAGGCAAAGAGAACATCAGGTTCTTCTACAGGTAAATATGAACTTACACCTGCAGAAAAAATAGTCTCGACAAATTTCGGCAATAATAAGGGAAGTTTGCCTTGGCCAGTAGAACGCGGGGTTATCGTAAGCGGTTTTGGTAAGCAAATGCATCCGGTGTTAACTAGCGTAGAAATTGATAATAAGGGTATAGATATTTCGACAACCGCAGGGTCAGATGCTAGAGTGGTATTTGATGGCGAAGTTCGCAAAGTCTTTGCTGTGCCAGGTGCGCAAAACGCAGTTATCATAAGACATGGCGAGTATTTGAGCGTTTATACCCAACTCGACAATGTTTATGTTAGCGTGGGAGAAAATGTTGTGGCCAAACAGGCAATAGGAAAAATACACACCGATAAAACAGAAAATAAAACAATTCTTCACTTCGAAATATGGAAAGGTAGTGTAGTATCGAATCCATCAGGCTGGTTAGCAAAATAATATGAATGATTCAGTCGAAATATTACTGCAAAAAATAGATGCTTTCATTAAGAAGTATTACCTTAACAAGATAATCAAAGGTCTGATTTTATCTGTTTCGGTTTATATTGCTTGGTATCTCATTATTGTTCTTGCTGAATATTTTGGGCGATTTTCCACTCAATTCAGAACAGTTTTGTTCTTAATAACAGTTTTGGCATATCTAACAATTTTTATTAGACTGATTCTGTTGCCAATACTTAATTTATTTAAAATCGGGAAGACTATAAACTATTATCAAGCTAGTAGGATTATAGGGAATCATTTTCCAGAGATTTCGGATAAATTGCAGAATACTCTAGAGCTTAAAGAACTTGCAGATGCAGATAATGGTGTAAAAGACTTAATCCTTGCAAGTATTAGTCAACGCACAGTAAAGCTTTCTCCTATTCCTTTTGTATCGGCTATAGATTTACGTAAAAACACTAAATACTTGAGGTTCCTTATTCCTCTCTCTCTTGTAACTGCTGCGTTTTTTATTATCTGGCCAGGTATTATTACCGAAGCCACCGAAAGGATTGTTAACTTCGACAAACAATATCTTGCTCCCGCTCCTTTTGAATTCACACTTCTAAATGATACTTTGCAGGTTAAAAAAGGACAGGATTTTAAAGTTAGAATCAAGGCGGCAGGTCAATATTCTCCAGATCAGGTTCTAATAAAATATTCTGGAAATGAGTTTTATATGGAGAAAGAATCAAATGGAATTTTTACCTATAATTTTAAGAATCTAAATAACGACATTAAGTTTTCTCTTTCGGCTGTAGATGTAAATTCCAAGGAATATAAAATTAAGGTTCTTGCCGCTCCTGTAATTATCGATTTTAAAGTTTTGGTAAAACCACCTGCATACACTGGTATCGAAGAAAAAATTTATAACAATTCTGGCGATATCAATGTTCCAGCTGGCTCAGAAGTATTGTGGACATTTAATACCTCAAATCTCAATTCTCTGTCAGTAGTTTTTGATACTATTTCTGTGGCAGCAGTTAAAAATAGTAATTCTTTTAGTGTTAAGCGCAGAATTATGAAATCGGGAATCTACACTTTAAATGTGTCGAACGAGAATTTTAAAGAAGGTACCGGCATTAACTATCAAATAAATGTAATTCCGGACTTGTTTCCTTCGATAAGAGTAAAAGATATTATTGATACTGCTCAGTTTACGGTAATATATTTCAATGGTTTTATTGATGATGATTATGGTTTTTCAAAACTGAGTTTCAATTGCATCCCAGGTGAAAAGAGTGATACATTGATTAGTATTAACATTCCTTTTGCTAAGGCAATTAGCTCTCAAGATTTTTACTTTGCATTTGACTTTGCTAGTTTAGATGTAAAGGGTAGAAATGTAAGTTACTATTTCGAGGTTTCTGATAATGATGGAGTTAATGGTGCGAAAAAATCCAGAACTGCGATAATGGAATTTGTAATACCTACTGCCGACGATTTGCAAAAAATGACAGATGAGGCAAATAAGGATACTGAAAATAAAATTGATGAGGCTAAAGATGTAAGTTCAAAGCTTCGTAAGGATATTGAGGATTTACAGAAGAAACTTATTAGCGAGCAAATGTCACCGTTTGAAAGAAATCAAATGATGCAGCAGATTTTCGATTCTCAAACCAAACTTGAGAACTTGATGAACGATATAAAGAAAGAGCAGTCATCGATGCAGCAATACAAAGAGCAGTTCTCAAAAAACGAAGAATTGGTTAAAAAGCAGGAGCAAATTAATGAGTTGATGGAGAATTTAATGGATGATGAAATGAAAAAACTCATGGAAGAGCTTCAAAAACTTATGGAGGAATTTAATAAAGACGAATTCTTTAAAATTGCTGAAGATATTAAATTCAATTCTGAGGAGATGGAAAAAGAGATGGACAACACGCTTGAGTTGCTTAAGAAAACAGAAGTGGAAGAACGTCTTAAAAACACTATCGATAAATTGGAAGAACTGGCTAAGGAGCATGAAGAATTATCGGAAGAGACCAAGGATAAAAAGATGTCGGACGAAAATCTTATTAGAAAACAACAAGAACAGGAAAAGGAATTTGATCAACTTAAAGAAGATTACGAAAAAACTTTAGAAAAGAACGACCAGCTTAAGGAACCAATGGATCTTGACGATCTTAAGGAAGAGATGCAAGAAATTTCTGATCAATTTGAGCAGTCGGAGCAAGATATGAAAGAGGGTAAAAGCTCAAAAGCATCTAAGGGACAAAAACAGAACTCGGAGAATATGAAGAAAATGGCCGAACAGATGAGTTCCGAAATGGAAGCCGACTCGCAAGAGCAACAAGGCGAAAATATTGAAGATTTGCGCCAAGTTATCGAGAATCTAGTTTCCTTTTCATTCGACCAAGAAGAAATACTAACTCAACAAAAAGGCCTAAGTCCAAGAGACCCCCGATTTAAAGAATATATAGTCAAACAAAAAAATGCAGCAGACAATTTTGAAATTATCAGAGATTCACTTAATGCAATGGCAGGACGTATTCCAGAGCTAGGGCCTTTAGTAAATAAGGAGCTTATAGATATTTACAAAAATCTGGATATTGTTATGACTGAAATTGGTGATAACCGACAGTACTTGGTGGAAGCATCGCAACAACTAGTTATGACCTCTGCAAATAATCTTGCACTTTTATTACTTGAGATGATGGAGCAGATGCAACAACAAATGGCTCAGCAAAAACCCGGTGAAGGGCAGTGCAATAATTGTAAAAAACCAGGGCAAGGAAAGCCAGGTGGGAAAATGCGTGATATGCAGGAAGGGCTCAAGCAACAAATGCAGGACATGATAAATCAGATGAAAGAAGGTGGCAAAAGTCCTGGTGGTATGAAGAGTGAGCAAATGGCTAAAATGCTGATGCAACAGGAAATGATGCAGCAGATGCTTAACGAAATGATGAATAGTGGTATAAGCCCAGAGTCTGCAAAAATTCTAAACGACATCAACAGAATGATGGAGGATAATATGAAAGATATTATTAATGGAAATGTTACTCCGACAACAATTAATCGTTCCGAGCAGATACTTACACGCTTATTACAAGCCGAAAACAGTGAACGTGAACGAGAAATAGATAATAAAAGAAAATCGAACGAAGCTAAAGATTACAAATTGAGTAATCCAGATAAGGCATTTAAAGAAAAAGAGAAGGAAATTCGATTCAATGAACTGCTCCAAATGTCTAATCTCAAGTTAAATTCGTTTTATAATAATCGATATAAAGAATATCTAAAGAAACTAAGTCAAGAGTAATATGGCAGTAAATTTTTTTAACGAAGACGTTGATAAACCGGGACTCAAATATGCCGGTATTAAAAAGTGGATTGTTTCAGAACTTAAGATTTATAATTTTGAAGTAGGAAATATTAACTACATTTTCTGTTCGGATGAGTACCTTCTCGAAATGAATAAAAAACATCTAGATCATGATTATTTCACAGATATTATAACTTTTAATTACTGCGAAGAAAAAGTTGTTTCTGGCGACATGTATATCAGCATTGACAGGATAAAAGAAAACTCAGTCCTACTGGGAACCGGAGAATCAGAAATTTATAGAGTACTAATACATGGAATACTGCATCTTTGTGGTTTGGAGGACGACACAGAAGAAGAGTCTCAAATAATGAGGGATAGAGAAGATGAGGCTTTGCGTAGGCTTCAGTTAATCTAATTGCTAACCTGATTCTGGTTTTTCATCTTAAAGTCAACAGCAGTATTGTAGTAATAATCGGCTTTTTCAATATCTCCCTTTCCTCGGAAATAGCCGCTCAAGGTCATCGCAATATTGTAATTTCCATTAAATTTCTCAAATGCGATTTCCCAATTTGCAATTGCTTGTACAGTGTCTCCCGAGATTAAATAGTAATTTCCTTTTTCAACATATGCTTGGTCTGAGTTTGGATTCATCGCTATTTTGTGATCAGAAATGCGAATAGCTCCCTTAAAGTCCTTTACCATAATAAAGTAATTTTCAATATCTTTAAGTACTGCATCTGTCAGATTCTGCTTTTTTAGATTGTCGGTAGCGAGATTATAGAATTTGGTAGCTTGTAGAGTGTCGCCAAGTGACAAATGAGATTTAGCACTAAAAAGGTAAGCCTTGTCTAGCTCTTTGTCTTTATAGTTTTTGTTTTTATTTACATAATCTCTTAGGTCTATAATTGCTTGCTTGTAATCTTTTAGGTAAAAATTGGTAATACCTCGGTTTAGATATGCCGCCGCAATTGTGGAATCAACATCTAAACACTTTGTAAATTGATAATCAGCAAGTTCGTAGTTTTTAAAAAGTATCAAATTTATATATCCTAAGTTATGCCATGGATTTGAGTACGTAGAATCAATAGTTACTGACTGATTAAAATACTTGATGGCCTGTTCTACTTGGTTCTTATAACCTGAAATGGGAATATTCTTTTTAACAGCAGAATACACTTCTCCTATGAGTAGGTTTCCATAAAGTGTGTTTGCCTTTGCCGAATTCTCAAGATACTTAATGTCGTGTGAGTAAAGTGTCTTTCTATCTTGCCAGTCAGCATTGCGGTTAAGACTTATTAATGTGTTTGGTAAAATTATGATTCCAGCAAAAAACAATAATCGTAGTTTTTTTGATTTGTCAAACTCGATTGAAGTGTCTGTTTTGAGAATTTTGAGAATCAGAAACACTAACGCAATGCTAAATCCAGCACTTGGCACAAACAACATACGTTCTGCGATTATACCAGTAAGAGGAAAGAATGTGTTGGCAAATGGAAAAATTGCGATAAAATAGAACAATATTCCATACGATATTGAACTTCTTTTGTTGAATCCTCTTAATGCATAATAAAGCAAAAACAAATGAACGGCAAGTGAAATTAAAACTACAGGGTGGAATATTGTAACTTCTGGAATCATCTTATAGCCATAGTAAAATCTGAGTGGGAATGGAATTAGCAATAGCTTAAGATAATAAATGAAACTGTATAGTGCCACTGCTATTTTGTCGAAAATGCCACTTGATGGATCAAATGATGGGTTCTGCCATTTATATACTGGGGCGTTGGTCTCAGGCAATGCTTGTTTTGGAATATAATAGGCTAGTGCAAGTACAACTCCTGAAATTACGAGCAAACTCAATATTGATAGCAATACCGTTTTGGACATGTTTTCGAAAATCTTTATTCTGAACATCGGTTTTATATCTTTCTTTTCAGGGATTAATGTGGCGAGGAAAAAGAAAAATGTCGCAAACATTAATGCTGAAGAATTTGTAAGTCCAATTAATAGCAGTGAAATTAATACCAATGACCATAAGATAATGTTTCTTACAGATAGTTTAACTTTGTTATCTGTTTTACTTTTCAGGAAAAGGATTGATAGATATGTTACTAGAAATAGCATCCAGGCTATCGATTCATTAATGCCAATTTTGAAATTGTGTAGTTGAATTTTCATGCCACCAAATACATGCAAACTTGGTGTAAGTGTAAGGTAAAAAATCATCCATATAATTAGTAGTATGGATAATAGCAAATGTAATCTGTTTTCTTTTTTGAAAAACTCTGTATTGTAAGTTACTTTGCTAAAGAGTTTAATGTCTGTTTTGTAGAATAAAATTGTTAATGGGATTAAAACAATGAAAACTATTGCAGATTCTTTCGCCAGAAATGCCATAGCAAGACTAATTACTGCAGGGATTATGAATAATAGTCGTTTAGTATTAAAAAACTTAAGTGAGAAAATAGCAGAAGTTAGCCCTAGAATCATACTTACTATCTCTTCGCGGTTTTTTATGCTTAATACAACTTCGGTATGTATTGCATGAACTGCAAATATTATCACAATTATAAAAGATAGCCATAAATAATTAGCAGAGTACTTCTCCCTAAATATAATGCTTAGGAAGTAAAACAAAAGCCAACAGCAAGCAGTGTAATAAATGATATTAAAAAAGTGAGCAGTATGAGGGTTGCTACCAAAAATTTCGAATTCAATAGCATAAATTGCAATAGTAAGAGGCCTGTATCCAAAATACTGTTCATCTTTTGTATTGTATCTGCTTGTAAATATTTCAGGAATCCCGCTAATCCCTTTTTGTACGAGTGTGTGGTTTTCGTAAACATAGTCATCATCAATATTAAAATCATTATTGATAGATTGGCCATATAAGATAAAGCACACTATTAATATAAAGAGATATAGAAAGACAGGTTTTACTTCTTTCTTAGCTTTTGT
Organism: uncultured Bacteroidales bacterium; assembly: GCA_964579045.1. Lineage (GTDB taxonomy): Bacteria > Bacteroidota > Bacteroidia > Bacteroidales > ML635J-15 > Bact-19. Next base: position 40,557 of record CAZOHR010000002.1, read on the forward strand.
ACTGTTTAAATTCTTGTTCACTTCCTTAAATTTCGAGTAAAAATAAGAAAAAATGGCAACAAAAAAACATTTGGGGTAAAATTTACATGTTAATATCATTTTTTATTTGAGTGTAAAATGCAGTGAATCAAAGGGTTTGCGACCTGATATGAAAATAATTAAAAAAAAAGTGAAAAAAGTTTTGGTGGTAATGAAAAAGTATCTATTTTTGCA
>CAZOHR010000003.1:0-36137 GCA_964579045.1 uncultured Bacteroidales bacterium
ATTGACTTACATAGGGGCGATACAGACTAAGAGCAGGAGCGAGGGTATGTTCGAGCAAAAGCTTAACTACTTAACCGAACAGATGGAAAAACTGTTAAGGCAGAACGACAGGTTGGTTATCGTAGAGCAGTCCTTGGATACGGCGTGGAAACGCATTGACGAGCATAGTGCATCTCACAAATGTATGACGGATATACTTAATGACATTGAAAAGCGTTGTGCTACATATCACGGAAAGGAGAGCTTAAAATGATAAAACAAAAATTAGATTCGATATGCACTAAATTTCTGACTCGCATCACAAGTCCGTTTGTGTTAGTATCAATAATTGGTGGCTATATAGCTATGCTTGAAATTTTGAAAGCTATATCGAACCCCACTCCACTTGAAGTAAATATAGCGGTTGCTACTTGGATTTACGGAATTGTTTCTGCGTTTAACAATCCAAATGACAAAAAGGGGTTTTGAAAATGTTTACATATATTCAAGATTTAATTGATAATAACAATAGGTCTCGAATTCCTTTAAAAAAGATACTTGGAGTAGTGGTGCACGAAACTGCTACTCCGAACGCAACCGATACAAATGAAAAGAAGTATTTTAGCACTCCGAATAGAAAAGCATCAGCACACGCATTTGTGGATTGGGATAGCGTGACACAAATTATTCCTTATAATGAAATTTCGTGGCACGCAGGAAAAACTGCGAATTCTATGTTTTTAGGAATCGAATTATGTCACGCAACAACGCAGGAACAATTTAATTCAGTATGGGAGAACGCTACAATGCTATTTGCAGACCTATTTGTGGACAATGCGGGCATTTATCAAGTTACACCATATAATCTGATGTCGCACGAAGAAGTGTCCGCAAAGTGGCACGAAACCGACCATAGCGACCCCGTAGGTTATTTTGCTGAATATGGAAAAACTGTTGATGAATTCAGAGCAGATGTGCAAAAGGCTATAAATAAGAAGTGCAACTTCTTAATAGAGAGGAGTGTTGAAATGGCGAAAATCAAATTTGTTGGAGTTGGAAAAGACATAAAAATCTTTATAGATGAAAATGAAGTGGATTCAAATGGAATCATTGAGAGCAATGGTGCTACTATTTGTATAAATACTGCAAAATTATTAAGAGATTTAGGGCATACAGTAGAGTGGGCAGAAAAATAAATTATAAAAAGGACTTATCAATCGAGATAAGCCCTTTTTTTATGCACAATTTATGCAGTATCTCCATATATACTGCATAAATATGCGTAAATAGGCATATTATATGTATATAAATAAATATTAAAAAATATTAAAAAAAGTATTGACAAGTAAGAAAATATATGATATTATGTAGACCAAGCATTAAATAATTCAAAAATTCAAATACAAAGGAGACCACAACGATGGCTATTATTTTAACGAAGGCGTTACTTGAAGAAAAGATTGAGGAATGGTATGTAGAGCAAAAACCCGAAACGTTTTTCTTCCTTGCAGATGCACTTGATTTTATTAAGTTGAGAGATATTCAACACCCGTTAATAGATAGAATTTCAAATATTATAGTGAATGGATAGGTGATTAAAATGATGAAACAAACTTTCGTACTAAATGATAAAACTTCACCCGAATTATTGGTAGTAAAGCAAAAATCCAAAAAGTATGATGCTATGACGATTCAAATTTCAGAGGTAGTTGATTTAGAAAGCGAATTCGCAACTGTTCAAAATGGAACCGCTACATTTCCGCTTAGATATATATATGAGGAAGTAGACGAAAATGATTTCATTTTCTATGCTCGATATATGGACAAAGCGAACGTAGATAAATTTTATATTTGGTTCGACGAAAAGGAGATGAAATAGTATGGGATTCAAGCCAACGATTCACTTAAATCTTGCGGGTTGTGACGGTAATGCTTTCGTGATAATGGGGAAAACGATTAGACTTTTAAAGGAACGCAATAGATTTGATGATGTTGCAGAATATCAACGCAGAGCAACAGAGAGTGATTACGAGCATTTATTAGCAGTAACGAGAGAATATGTGGAAATAGTTGATACAAGTAAAAAGGAGAGTTAAAAATGATTCAAGCTATACGAGAGTTGATAAACGCAGTAGATGATAAACGAGAACGAAGAATAAGCGGAAACCACAGTATGATTCGCAAAGGAAACGAAGTTAGATTTTACTACAAAGACGAATTGATTTGCACCGCAAGTTATTGCGATATGAGGTTTAAGGCATATCCAAAATGCGGAATAATAAAAGGAGTCAACAACTACTATCACTACAATAAAGTGAAACAAAATTATATTGAGTATTTTGGTAAAAAACGAGGATTCGCACAAAGACATTAAAATTCGAAACGAGGGAAACCTCGTCTTGCAAGGTGGCTACTTGCAACTGATGATTGATAGGCTGAATATATACGAAAGGAGAGTTTACGAATGAAAAAGTGGCAGAAGATTTTACTTTGGGCAACATTTTTAGCACTCACTCCATACGCATTTCGCATAGCTAACTTACATAGGGGATATGATGCGATTGGCGGAGAGATTTTCGTTCCTTTATTACCTTTGCTGATTATAGCATTGGTTGATACTGCAAAAGATTTCAATAAAAAACCAAGAGCTGAAAGGGGGTGAAACCCGAATGACATTAGGTGATTTCGTAAAGACAGAAAGAATCCGTAAAGGGCAAACGCAAAAAGCATTTGCAGATGAATGTGGAGTAACAATTCCTACGCTTATCTCGATTGAGAACAAAGAGAATTACGCTCCGACAACGCACACGATAGGCAAAATCTTAACAGTGTGCGGACTGACTTATTCGCAAGCAAAAGAGTTTATCAACAATATCTAAAAAAATAAAAATTATGGGGGTATTTACAAATGTCAAAGAAAGTATTTAGATTTGAGTCAGACGAAAAAAAACACACAATGGAAGTTGCTGGTATGGATTTAACTGATATGGTTATGGCTACTGCTGAAATGATTGGTGTAATTTATAATAAAGTGTTAGCGGATTCGCCTAAACTTCAAGAAGATTACAAAAAAGCACTAATGAAAATGGCGGAAGATGAAATTGTTTTCGCAAAAAACGTAGAAGAACGCAATAAAAGGTTCAAGGAATCCGCCGACAAAATGCTCGAAGAAATGGATTTGAAAACAAAAGACTGTGATTGCAAAAATTGCAAAAGTACAAGAGAAAAAATCGAAAAAATAAAAAAATGGGGTTTTGATTTACAGGAAGATGCCGACGAATTTTCTAAAAAACTTGAAGGATTTTTCAAGCAGAACGCAAAGGGGTAGAATGATATGGAGATACTCAAAAGCGAAGATTTGGTTATACCAAAAATAATGGGAATAATATACGGAAACCCTGGGTCGGGAAAAACAACCGCACTATCGAAAATTATCGCAGTATCGGAAGTGGAAGATGCACCGCCTAAAAAAACTCTAATTATAGATATTGATAATTCCACAAATGTTCTTCGTGGAATTGCAGGAATCGAAATAATCAAAATTGGTTTACAGATGAAAACTTGGTTGGAAGTTCTTGATTGGTTGGAACAAGGCGGTTACAAAGACTATGGATTGATTGGTATTGATAATTTGACGGAGCTTGAACATCAAATGCTCACGGAATATGGTAGAGTGGGAAAGAATGACGGAGCACCCGAAATTGGGCAATATAATAAAACTCAATTCAAGATAGTAGATTATGTCCGCAGATTGAGAGCTTTACCCGTAGATGTTATTATGACTGCTTGGGAAGATACAAAAGATACAATTTATGCTGACGGTAGTAAATACACAACCGCTATTCCAAAAACAAGCGGAAAATCAGTTGATGTGGTATGCGGATTGTGTAACTTGGTTGCTAAAATCGAGCAAGGAAAAGAACAAAGGTATTTCAGATTAGAGGGCGATAATAGTAGATATGCGAAAGACCAAGTTTTCCGCAGAAAATATTGCACACTTGAAAATCTGATAAACGGTGGAGTGTAAAATTATGGCAAAAGAAAAAACTGAATACGAACCGATAGAAGATAGAGAAGAATTTTTGCTCGTATTGAAAGAGCATTTAGATTACAAGCAAACTGAAAGGTTTATCAAAGACCAACTTGAAATTACTACTGCGAGAATCAAGCAATATGTGGGGAAAGATACTCAAACCACAATCGAGGAAATGGGAGTAGTGGTGAAATTTGAAACTAAATCACGCAAAGGTATAGATTCAAATAAACTAAAATCTGAATTTCCTGCAATTTACGCAAAAGTAGAATCAATTTCAACTTACGAACAATTAAGTATCAAATATTAAAAAAAATACAAATGAAAAGAGGACGAGTAAATGGCTGTTAGAGATTGGAAGTATAAAAAACCCGAGGACGATGGATTTGGTGAAATACCAGTTGGAGATTATCGTTGCAGAATTAAAGATGCGGTAATGGGTATTAGCAAAAGTAGTGGCAACGATATGATAACTCTTACATTGGAATTGAGCGGTAAAAGTGGTTTCGTTTGGAATTACATTACTTTTCTCGAAGAAACTCCCGAAATAACGAATTCAATGCTTAACAAGTTATTCGATTCGTTTGGAATTGAAGAAGGTAATTTTGACTTCAAGAGTTGGATAGGCAAAGTTGGAGCTTGCAGAACTAAAAACGATGATTATGGAACGAAAGTTGCTTGGTTTATCGCAAAAGCAAAACAAGGAACTTTGCCCGCTTGGAAAGAACCAACCGCAAGAGCAGTAGTGGGTGCACCGCAACCCGATGCACAAGGATTCGCTCCTGTTCCAAAAGATGATGATTGCCCGTTTTAATATAACGTAACAAATAGCATAGAGTGGTAGAATTCCTGCCACTCTATAAATTTTAAACGAGAGGTAGAGAATTTATATGACTAATGTTAAAAGTGGCTCAAAGCTCGAAATTTTAGTTGCAGGACTATTGCAAAAAGAGAATTTTTGGGTACATATAATTGAAAAAGGGAAAGACGGAAGTCAACCTGCCGACATAATAGTAGTTGGTGATTGTGATGCAGGACTTATTGACTGCAAAGTTTTAAGCAATAAAACAGGAAAATTTCCACTTTCGAGAGTAGAAGAAAACCAACACCTTGCATATAAAAAATGGGTTGCTTGTGGAAATTCAGAACGCAGTTTTGGTTTTGCGATTCAATGGAACAATGCAATTTATATGGTTCTATATTCACAAATGGATTTTGCACAAAAGACTTTCGATTTAGCTATATTCGATAAACAAAAGAGGTGGATTTTAGATGAAAATAATAGTTGGAAAAAATATACGGATAAGTGATGCGAATACAGATATAGTAAATTATATTTCAAAAGAATTAGTTTTGCAGAATCCTAAGTTTGAAGAAAATTTGCGGTTGGGATATTCCAACTATGGAACGCAAGCAAAGTTATATTATTTCATCAAAAACGGAAACGATTTTATCATACCTTTTGGTTGCTTGCAGGATATTTGGAAACTATATCCGTTTAAAGACTCATACGAGATAAACTTTGCAGAGCAGAGGGAAATTTCATACGAAAGTATTATAGATTTATATGATTACCAAAAAGTCGCACAGAAGTCAATTTTGGAGCTTAGAAACGGTATAGTAGTTATGCCTTGTGGAAGTGGTAAAACTCAAACTGGGTTAGATACAATCGCAAAGATTGGCGGTAGAGCTTTGTGGATAACTCACACAATGGATTTGTTGAATCAATCATACGATAGAGCAAAGGCAAATTTTGAAAATATCGGGTTGGGGAAAATAACAGGCGGAAAGATTGACATAGGCACACACATCACTTTTGCTACGGTGCAAACACTTTACAAAATGAATCTATCGGAGTATCAAAACGAGTGGGATATAATCGTGATAGATGAATGTCACAAAGTTGTTGGAACTCCTGCAAGTGCGGGTATGTTTTATAAAACGATAGACTCGTTATCTGCTCGTTATAAGATTGGTTTAACTGCTACTCCGTATCGTTCCGCAAAAGGAACTGAAAAAGCTATGTTTTTTTTGATAGGACAAGTTATTTGCGAGATTCCACAAAGCGTAGTTAAAACTATGAAAGCACGAATCAAAAAAGTTACTACGAAATTTCAAATAACTGGGGATTGTCAAAAAGGTGATGGCACCTTGGACTATTCGAAAATGACTAATAATTTGGGAGCAGATGAAAAAAGAAACGAATTGATAGTTTCATATTTGAATGATAATAAAGACCATTACTGCTTAATTTTGAGCGATAGAGTGGCACATTTGAGAGAATTGTGCAACAGGGTAGGTGGAGTAATGTTGCTTGATGAAAAATTAAGTCCAAAATTGCAAAAAGAAACAAGACTAAAAGTGCTTGATAAATTAAGAAATAGAGAAGAACATTTTTTGTTTGCAACATATTCACTTGCGAAAGAGGGTTTGGATATTAAAAATATGGACAGGTTGTTTTTAACAATGCCTCGAAAAGACAAAGCTACTATTATTCAAAGTGTAGGAAGAATCGAAAGAGAGTTAGACGGAAAAGATACTCCGATAGTTTATGATTTTGTAGACGATACAGGATTTCATAATAACCAATGGAGAACTCGCAGGGCAATTTATAAGAAAAATGGTAACGAAATTATCGAATACTAATTTTTTTTATAACTTTATATTGCCATTTATAACCTATTATGATAAAATATGCACTCAAAGGAAGAAAAGAGGTGATAAAATGACAGAAAATTCCAAATTGTATAGAGCTGACGAAGTGGCGGAGATTTTAAACTTCAAGCCGAAAACAATAAAAAAATGGATAAAAGAGGGATTTGTTCAAGCGGTAAAAATTGGTAGCAGTTGGAGAATCGAACAAAGCGAAGTAGACAGATTAAAGAGAGGGAGTGTACGCAGATGAATTTTGACAATATACCGCAGGAACTAAAAGACCTCAAACAATGGGTATGCCATACACCCGATAAGTTACCTATGAACGCAAAAACAGGGAAAAATGCACAGAGTAATAACCCCGCTACTTGGAGTGATTATGAAACCGCTATCAAAGGTATGGAAAAGTTCAAATTTGAGGGTATTGGGTTTATGTTTGCAAATGGGTATTTTGGAGTGGACTTAGACCATTGCATTAACAATACGGATTTCATCGAGGAATTTGTAGAAACGCTTGATTCGTATGCTGAAATTAGCAAGTCGGGCGAGGGAATACATATTATATGCAAAGGAATGTTACCACAAGGGAAAAGGCGAAAAGATAATGTGGAAATGTATGACTCGGGTAGATATTTTTGTATGACGGGAAATAATTGGGGAATTGCAGAGATTAAAGATTGTACCGAAACTATAAAAATACTCCACAATAAATATCTTTCGGAACCAAAACCGATGATGATGGGTAGGAACGTACAAAAAATTTATATGAGTGATGATGATGTTATTTCAAAAGCTCGACTATCTAAAAACGGAATGTATTTCGAGGCACTTTATAGAGGTAATTGGCAAGGAGCATATACCAGTCAATCAGAGGCGGATTTAGCGTTCTGCAATATGCTTGCATTTTGGACACAAAAGGAATCGGAACAGATTGATAGAATCTTTCGTTCAAGCGGATTGTTTCGTACTAAATGGGATTCATTGAGAAGTGGAGTCACTTATGGGAATTCCACAATATCGAAAGCAGTTCAAGGTTGCACGGAAGTTTATGGGGTAGAGATGCAAGGAAAAGAACAAGATTTGGTGGTAGGTGTGTTTGGAAAGAAAACCAAGGTGCCGAAGAAAAACTACGAGCCAACAGATACAGGAAACGCAAATAGATTGTCCGACAAATACAGAGGGCAATTAAAATTCTCGTATCAGAATAAAATGTGGTATTATTGGACAGGCAAGGTTTGGCAGGAAGATTTAACTGGCGAATCAAAGAAGATGGCTGACGAAGTTATAATTGATATGAAAAAAGATGCTTTTGATATTGAGGACGAAGAAAAACGAGAAATGGCACTAAAATGGGTGGCAAGGACAAGCAATAGCAAGAGTAAAGAAAATATGTTAAAAGAATCGCAACATTTGACTGATATTCCTGTTTTGAGTAGTGAATTCGATACATACCACGATTATTTGAATTGTCAAAACGGAGTTGTGAATTTGCGTAATGGAGAACTTATTCCGCACAATTCAGTATATATGCAAAGTAAAATTAGCCTTGCTGAATACTCCAAAGATAAAGAACCTACACAATGGTTGAAGTTTCTTGATGATGTAACGGGCGGAGATAAGGAATTGCAACTATTCTTACAAAAAGCGGTTGGGTATAGCTTGACTGGTTCCACAAAGGAGCAATGCGTATTCTTCTTATATGGAAGTGGTAATAACGGAAAATCTACTTTCTTAGATATTATAACCGATTTAGCAGGAAGTTATTCCTGCAACGTACAACCCGAAACTGTAATGGTAAAAAATCCAATGCAAAGTGGTGGAGCAAATACTGATATTGCAAGATTAAGAGGTTCACGATTTGTTACTACGATAGAACCGAACGAGAGCGTAAAGATAAACGAGGGGTTACTGAAACAACTAACGGGCGGAGATAAAGTTACTGCTCGATTCCTCTATGGCAGAGAATTTGAATTTATGCCTGAGTTTAAGTTGTGGCTTGGAACGAATCACAAACCAATTATTCGTGGAACTGATATAGGAATTTGGCGGAGGATTCGTATGATTCCGTTTACAGTAAATATTCCAAAGGATAAAGTGGACAAAAATTTGAAATTCAAGTTACGAAAAGAATTACCATACATATTAGATTGGGCGGTGCAAGGTTGTTTATTATGGCAAAAAGAGGGTTTGGAATTGCCCGCAAGCGTACAAAAAGCCACAGAGGAATATAAGAGTGAAATGGATTTACTCGGTAGATTTTGCGACGATTGTGTGGAATTGAATTATTTAAGTAGAGAAAAAGCATCGGATTTGTACGAAGTATATATTGGGTGGGCAAAAGAAAATAACGAATATGAAATGAGTTCCACAAAGTTTTCAAAAGAACTTGCTAAAAAATACCCCGAAAAAGTTAGAATGGCTGATGGAGTATTTTTCAAGAATACTAAAATAAGTACACTTGGAATGAGATTTAAGACAAAAGACCACTATCACGAGTATAAACAGTATAAAGCTCGACATAATGGAGATTGATATAATAGTAAAGAAAAATAAAAAAATATAAAAGATAGTGTAGGGTGTAGGGTTAGTGTATAGAAAATCGTAAACTTTTCTATAAAAAATATTTTTTATTCTTTGCAGACTTTTCTATATTTTATTACACTAACTATACACTATTACACTAAATATAAAATAATATTAAAAAATATTAAAAAAAGTATTGACAAAGGGTTTTTAATTTGATACAATAAAGACTGCAAGACAAATTAAATAAAAAATTCAAACGAAAAAGGAGAACACTAAGATGTCAAAAGAAATGTTGCAACAAAGCGAAGTAAATATGTTAATATCATTATTCAATGCAAAAAAAGGAACTTGCTACAAATTTTCCGCACAAAAGAACTTAGACGGAATCAAAAGAGCTTGTGAAGTTTTGAACTATGACTTTCCAACTTTGAAAAAAGCGATTAACGATTTTGCTGGTAATGATTTTGATGTATTCATTAAACAATTACCAATACTAAGTGAATTCGGAACTCCTACTCCTGCTCCTGCTCCTGCTACTCCAACACCTATTACTCCAATACAACCAACTAATTTATCCGATGCCCAACAAACCGCACAAAATTCACTTAGCCTGCTTGAACAAGCGATGGCACAAATTTTTATTCAGCAAAAAGGTGACGAACTTGCAAAGGGAGTTCTCGAAAATGTAGAAAAACAAGTAACTGAATTTATTTATAAAACTTATGGACCTATACAAAGAAAGATTGAAATACAATTTGGCGAAAAGAAAGCTCAACTTGAAGGAGTATTGCACGATAAATTCGACGAGGTACTTGCTTTCGTATCTGCAAATGAACCAGTATTCTTATGTGGACCTGCTGGTTCGGGTAAAAATGTATTATGTCAACAAATAGCACAAACACTCGAACTTGATTTCTACTTCTCTAACGCAGTAACGCAGGAATACAAAATCACGGGATTCACAGATGCGATGGGTATTTTTCACGAATCGCAATTCTACAAAGCGTTTAAAAATGGCGGTGTATTTATGCTTGACGAAATGGACGCATCAATACCCGAAGTTCTAATAATACTTAATGCGGCAATAGCTAACCGTTACTTTGACTTTCCTGCTCCGATAGGATATGTCGAGGCACATAAAGACTTCCGTGTAATATCCGCAGGAAATACATTTGGACACGGAGCCTCATACCAATACGTTGGCAGAAATCAACTTGATATGGCAAGCCTTGACAGATTTGCGGTAGTTGAAATTTCATATAGTGAAGAAATCGAGAAAAGTTGTGCACAGGGAGATGAAGAACTCACACAATTCATTAGACAATTTAGACAAGCAAGTGAAAAAAGCGGAATCAATACTATTACATCATACAGAGCTATTACAAGAATTTCAAAAATGGTTCCTGCTTTGGGTATTCAAAAAACACTTAAAACTTGTTTAACAAAATCTCTCGAACGAGATGATTTGAAAATGATTATTTCTAACATCAACTGCAACAATAAATATGGACAGGCACTTAGAAAATTAAGTGAGGTGCATAACTAATGGAAACTCGAAAAGTTAAAATGAAATGTCAAAGTCACACCGCAAATGTAGAACTTTATAATTCAGCGAATGAATTAGTTGATACTTGCTTGAAGCGTACTTACAAAGGTGGTAGCTTTCACGGAGATACATTTAGCGGAAGTAGAGATAAAGGCGGCAGAAAATGGAATGGCGGACTTACTGCAAAACAATCACTTGAAACTCTTGCAAATGGTTGGAGCGAGAATGTGGAAAAGCTTACCAAGAAAATGAATTCAGTAAAACAACTTGCAGATGGAAAACGAAATACTTTTAGAAACGATGTTGTTGGATATTCTCCGATAGTACCGCTTGCAATAATGGGAGTTCCTACATCGATGATAAGCTCAACTCAAAAGAAAATCAAGTCGAAAATAATTGACATTTACTACGACACAACAGTTTCTTGTGGAAATTCCGCAAAACAAATACTTGACAACGGAATGAAACTTATGGAAACGGTAGTGAATCTTGAAAATAGTGGATATAGAGTTAGACTATCCGCTATGCAGAGCTACTCAGTTAGTGATAGTTCAGACATATTGATAGTTAGAGTAAAAAATGAAAACCAACCACTTGATATAAAACGAGTAATGTTTCCAATTATGCACCCCGCTATGTTTAGAGTAATTGGATTTGGGTGGTACGAAAGATGTCCGACCGCTGAATATAGAAATGGATATGGCAGAGGACTTAGTTACAATATGAGCGAAAAAGAATTCGACATATTTGTAAAAGAACTTTTTGGAAAATCCGCCTGTGCATTAAGCGGAAAATTTATACAAGACAAGTCACAAGAATATATTGAAAAAACATTAAAAGGAGAGTACATCAAATGATAAAAGCTAAAAACGAAATGGGGTGGGTGGTTTGCGGAAATTCGAACCACCGACTTGCAAAAATCAACGGAGATTTACCTAATGGAACTAATGTGGAAATAAAATGCCACGGGTGTAGAGAAATAAATTCACTTGCAGAACTCAAAGGATTCCAACTCGGAGATATAGTGGCAACTATTGGTGCCTCGAATTTGAACCGAGACGAGGTAAAAATTGCACTTAACAAACACGCAAATTGCGATTGGGGAGATACGAATCCTGCTGATGCAAAACTTAATGATGAAGTTATCGCAACTTCTGACGGAAGAATATTCTCGGTATATCATACTTCTAACGGAATAAAGTTTTGGATAATTACAGAATGGGATAGAAGTTACACCACAGTATTACTGCCAAACGAATATTAAGCACCCATAGAACTTTCGGGTATATCAACTCATATATTCATAGATGCACCCGAAAGTTGCTTAGAAGTCAATTTTGAGGTTATGAAAACGAGGGAAAAACAATGAAATTTTATATGGGTATGGGAGATTCTCGTGAGGAACTCGAAAAATTAGAAACAATAACGTTACAACAAATTTTAAAACAAGGGGGAACTAAAATGGGGCAATATTTTGATTGCGTAATGGGAAGTGCAACAACAAAGTTTAGAAAATATCCTGCTCACGATTTCGGGCAGGGTGCAAAAATTACTGAACATTCTTGGGTAGGAAATGATTTTGTTAACAAGATGGCACATATTTTAAGGTTTACTCCAAGACAAGTAGCGTGGATTGGTGACTATGCGGAAGATGTAGAACCTAAATTCGACAATGTTGCAGAATTCAAATATAACGGAGTAAAAAAATTACCAGTTGATTATATGGAGAATGGTATTTTAGCGAATTACAGGAAAAAAGAATACTTGGATATGTCGCTTTATTACGAGCTTAACAAGTATGACGATGCAAGAGATACTTGGTGTTTGAATCCTTTACCTTTATTGACTGCGGTAGGGAACGGACAGGGTGGTGGAGATTATCACGGAATAAACGAAGATGATGTTGGAATTTGGGCATACGATACATTGAGGTTTGCGAAACCGAGCGACTATGAAAATTGGAATTTAATTACCAGCTCGTTTACACCCGTAATGTATGAATTTAGAGAGGAGTGATAAAAAATGTATGATGCACAAAAAGATTTTGACAGGCAATCAGAAAAAGTAGAAAAAAACAACGAAGAATTTTTATCGGCAATACGAGAATTTAAAACTCGCATAAATTCACTCGAAGAAAATGATTCTTCAAATGAAAGAGTTATTGAACTCACGAGGGAATTAAGAGTGCGACTTTCTGATATTGGAATCGTATGTAAGGTTTGCGGAAAACTAATTGATGATTTTGGAGCAGACGGAGAGCCGAGGTTATGCGGAGAGTGTATTGATTGGGGGTTTAACTTAGATTGAGCAAAAAACTTGATTTTAGATATAGACCAATCACATCATCGTTTAATATAAATTACGCAGTAGAAGATTGCAGGACAAAGCAGAATCAAGACCATAGGCAAACGGAAAAACGCAAGAAAAAGTTAGCCGAGATAGATGTGGAAAAAGAGGCTGACGAAATATTTTTAAAAATAGGATTGGAGTGATTTAATGCGACAGAAAAATTTAGGTTTGATGTTTTATTCTCTATTAGTGACATTCGTATTCGTGACTTACATATTATTTAATTGCAATGAACCGCAGGAAGTATTCGAGCGACAAGATTCTCCTATGCAGGCGGATTTGGTAATACCCGACTCGCAGATTTATCAAAAAGTAGAAAAAACGCTTGTAGCTCCAAAATTCACTTCATATAGCAACCCCGACAAACAAATGATGGCGAAAGTTTTATTTAAGGAATCACGAGGAGAACCCGATGCAGGGCAGAGAGCAATAGTGAAACTCATATTGAATCGGAGAGATAGTAAGATTTTTGGTGACTCGATTCAAGATATACTTAATGCAAGAGGTCAATTTGAAATGTCGAACACATATACCGCAAAAGAAATGTCAAATGTCGAATATGTAATAAGCAACGGATTTGATTTGCCACAGGAATTTTGTTACTTTGGAACTTGGAGATTCAGGACAGGAGAATATAAGAAGATAGGCAACCATTATTTTATGAGATAGGAGTGCATAACGAAATGCGAAAATCAGAAGACATAAAAAGATTGATAACGCTACCTTGCGATATAGGTGGAGATATATTTTGGGTAGATGCAGATACTAAAACTGTAAGATGTGAAGAAAAGGGAATCAGAGGAATATTAGTGAGAAAAGATAAGTTTTTGATTGAGGACAAGACGGGCACTGTTGATGAAATCGGAACAACGTATTGCCATTTGACAAGAGAGAGTGCGGAAAAAGAATTAGTTGGATTCCTGCAAAAACAACAAGAAGAATTCGAGGGGAGTGGTATATAGTGAGAGTGGCAAAAGGAGAATTACAAAATAAAGATAAAATATGTGAGATTGATGGTTGCGAAAATGTGGTATGCTCGAAAAACTTATGCAACAAACACTATAAACGAAAACGACGGGCAGAGGGAAAAATCAAATCAAGAGCAAAGAGATTCAATAAAGATTTAGCAAGAGTTGTGAGATGCCGATATTGTGTATGGAGAAATACAGAAATGTGTTTTCGTTCATATCCTGCTGACAATTTAATTGCAGGTTACGAAATTGGAATGACCCTTGATGATGATTATTGCAGTGAGGGGGCGACTGAAATTGATTAACGAAAAAGTGTTTCCGATTATACTAATGGTATTAAATTTATGTGCAAGTTAAGTTAAAAAACATAAATAATTATAAAGTCAAGCGTTTAAAATACGCTTGACTTTTTGATTTTTCAAGACTATAATTGTTCTTGAATGAATATATTTTATTAAAAAGGTGGTGAATTTATGCGAAAACTAAAAGAATTCGCAGAGAAATATCCGTGGACATTTTCTAAAACTTATGCAAGAACTGCTCCGCACGAATATGTAGTTAGGGAGAATGTGGCAGATGATGAATCGTTTGATGAAATTGTAATGCTTATTCGTGAAAAGGGATTCAAGTGTAATTTTTGGAAAGCGGAACATATCTACTTAGAGTTAGATGGAAAATACTATTGGACTATGGGAAGTCCACTTGAAGAAACAATAATTATCAACAGGTGCGAATCAAAAGACTATGTTATTTTCAACATAAAAGACGGAAAGGTAGGAATGAAATATGCGAGGTAAGAGAGTGCGAGAATTTCACAAAATGGAAAGACAAATTGCTGAATTGAAAGGAGATTTACAGAAAATCGATAGCACTAATATTGTTATCCACAACAACGTATTCGGACTTTGCGAGCAACTCAATGAAATTAAGAGAAAGCGGGTGAGTTATAGACTATGGCAATTAATTACAAAGAGAATACCGTTTTTGACGAAGCATTAGAACGCATTGAGTTCGTTTTTCAGAATCACGATGATGTAATTGTTTCAATGAGTGGTGGCAAGGATTCTACTGTATTATTCGAACTTGCTTATAGAGTCGCAAAGAAGTTGGACAGGTTGCCCTTAAAGGTATTTTGGTTAGACCAAGAGGCAGAGTGGCAAGCAACTGTTGACTATATGCAAGGGATATTTGGTAGGGAATTTGTAACTCCACTTTGGTTTCAGATTCCTTTTGATTTTACGAATAGTTTATCGCACGAGAATAACTATTTGAAAATTTGGGATATTGAGAAAAAAGATAACTGGATTCATAGTCAAAGTGAAATTTCTATCAAGGAAAATATCACTAAATATAATCGGTTCCACGATTTAGTTAATTATTTACCGAGTGCTTATGCAGAGGGAAAAGAAACTGCATTACTTGTGGGTATGAGAATATCAGAGAGCTTTAATAGGCGGACAACCATTATGAATTCGAGTTCAAGTTACAAAGGAATCACTTGGAGTAAAATGCCACGAGGAGCTTGTAGAACTTTTTGGCCTATATATGATTTTACCGACGATGATATTTGGACTGCTATTGCTAAGAACGATTGGGAGTATAATAAAATCTATGACTTTCAGTATAACTGGGGAGTGGCTAAAAAAGGTATGCGTGTATCCGCATTGATTCACGAAACATCGTGGCACGCAATAGAAATGTTGCAGGAATTCGAATACAAAACATATAATAAATTCATTAAACGAATAGGTGGAGTTAGTTGTTTTAATCATTTTGGAAAAGACATTATCGTTAGAGAATTACCGTTTGCTTTTAAGGATTGGAAAGAATATCGTGACTATTTATTGGTGAATTTGGTAAAACCCGAATATTGGGATTTATTCAAACGAAGATGGAGCAAGCAAGAGGGCGAAAAATGGCACAGAATCCACACAAAAGAAGTTTTGATAAATGACATCGATGGAACTCTAAATGCCAACCACTCGTCAACGGTAAGGCTGAAAAACAAGAAAGAAGTGGGAAACAATAAATATTTCAAGCACGATAGAGAACAATTTGATGAATATATGAAAGGCGGAGCAGAAAATGATTAAAGACCAACCGATTGATGAAGTAGTGTGGGTGCCAATAGAAAAGATTTTTGCTAACGATTATAACCCGAATTCTGTTGCTACAATGGAGATGAAACTCCTTTATGTGTCAGTAAAAAATGATGGGTACACTCAACCAGTAGTAACTATTTATGATTTCAAGCGAGATAGGTACACTATTGTAGATGGGTTCCACAGATATTCTATTATGAAAAGATACAAAGATATTTATGATTCTTGCGAGGGGAAATTGCCTTGCGTAGTATTGAAGAATAAAACTGAAAATGATAGAATGGCGGCAACGGTTAGACATAACAGAGCGAGAGGAAAGCACTCCGTAAACGGAATGTCGAATATTGTAATGGAAATGCTTTTGAATGGTGCAAGTGACTTGCAAGTGTGCAACGAATTAGGGTTAGAGGCAGAGGAACTTATTCGTTTAAAACATATAACAGGATATGCCAAGCTTTATATGAATAACACCTACACCAAAGCAAAAATGAGTGAAAAACAAGTAGAAGAAAAGAGGAAATACGAAGATGCGTTACATAATGAGGGCGATAAAAAGTAGGGAGCATTTTGTGGACGAGGTAAAAGCAGAAATTCCCGAATTAGAAGTACATTATGACGATACAGGAAGTGCGATGGAATCATTGAAATATACCTTAGAACATATTATTGGTGACGATGCTTGCGTGTTATTCGAAGATGATATTGAGTTATGCGATGATTTTAAAAACAAGATAGAAAGTGTTATAAATGAATTGCCCGATACTTTAATCAGTTTCTTTTCGTTATCAAAGAAAAACGTAGTTCCATATTGGAAACGAGGGAAAGAATTTTGTATGATGCAATGCGTATATTTGCCAAAAGGATTCGCAAGCAAATTATTATCTACTTATGACGATTGGAGAGCTACACAGGGAGTTAGTAATTTGCAAGCAACAGATTTTTGGATTGGGTATGCGTGGAAAATTGAATATTTCGTATATTGCCCAAGTTTGGTGCAACATAGAGTGTGTGTTTCTGCTATTGATAAGCGGAGAAGTAGTAAAAGACAATCGATAACATTTAAGAAGTAAAATTCAATAAAAATCAAACAAAAGGGAGAATGTAAAATAATGGAAAATATACAGATAGTTTACAAACAGATTAGCGAGATAAAACCATACATTAGGAATCCGAGGCAGAACAAGAAAACGATTGAGATGCTCGTAAAATTGATTCCGCAAGTAGGATTCAATGTTCCGTTGGTAATTGATAAAAACGGAGTTATCGTCAAAGGACATTCAAGATTTGTGGCAGGAATTCAATTAGGTATGACTGAATTACCTTGCATTGTTTCTGATGCTGACGAAGAAAGTATTAAGCTCGATAGAATCGCTGATAATAGAGTGAGTGAATTTTCAGAGTGGGTGAATGAACCATTGATGCACGAGCTTGATATGTTGACTATGGACTTCTCTTTCTTGGAATTCCCTATGCCGAAAGTGGAATTACCGCAATTTAAAGAAGAATTCGCTGAATTCGACGAAGATTTAGGTGGAGATGATGAAAAACCCGAAGATTTAGAAGAACGCAAAAAGCGTTTTCTTGAAATGCAGGAGCAACAAAGGAAAGCAGGAAACGGAGTTCAAATTGCTACTGAACAAGGATTGCAAAAAGCATTAGAGAAACAAGGAGCAGAGGCAGTAGAACCGCCTAAATATTATAAAATAGTATGCGAAGATTGTGGACACGTTCAATTTGTAAAAGCCGAAGATGTTTGGGAATCAGAGGAACGAGTTTAATGGCTCGATAGGAGTGATTATTTTGTATAATTCCGCACTTGATACACACAATAAGAGAGATGGTTCCGTTAACAATTATCATAACGGAACCGCTTTCGTACATAACATTTTAAACGGAACAGATGAACGTTTTTTGTACGCAGATGCCATTTATTCAGAGATTTCGTGGCAAAAAGGGTTCGAAAAGTTTATGAAAAGAGCAAATGTAGAGGATTTCCGCACTTATAAAGAGTATATTGATTCAATTATTGCAGTTGTAAAATGGCTTGGAGTTCCTACAATTCTGATATGTGGAAAGACAGGAATCACAGGTTATGATTGGAAACACGAAACATATTTTAGTGCCGTGAAATGCAAGGCAGTTGCTTATGGATTCAACTGTAAAAAAGTGAAATTTGATACTACTGATTTGTATATGGACTATCTTGCGGAAACGAAAGAAACTCTACTTGATTTTTGTTGCGGATATGGGAATATATTGAGGTTTTGCGATTTACACGACACTAAATTCATTTGTTCGGATATAAACGAGGATTGCATAAATTATATAAAAGGAGTTGAGGCTTAATGGCAAGACCAAAGATAATTATTGACGAAAATCAATTTGAGAATTTATGCAACATTCATTGTACGTTAGACGAGATTGCAGGGTTCTTTAATTGTTCCGCCGATACGATTGAAAACTGGTGTAAAAGGGAATA
This sequence comes from uncultured Bacteroidales bacterium, assembly GCA_964579045.1. GTDB lineage: Bacteria > Bacteroidota > Bacteroidia > Bacteroidales > ML635J-15 > Bact-19. The sequence continues at coordinate 18,641 of CAZOHR010000003.1, forward strand.
CGGAGAGCGTTTTTCGGACGTCTATAAAAAGAAGTCCGCCAAAGGTAAAATATCATTGAGAAGAACACAATTTAAAATGGCTGAAAAGAATGTAGCTATGGCAATATGGTTAGGCAAACAATGGCTCGGACAAAAGGAGAATGACGAGAATAACGGAAACAATTTCGGAATGTTGCCCGAATTATTACAATACTTCAAAGATAATGCGAGGAAGAAATAATGCGTAAAGGTATTGCTAAGGTGGAAAAGAAAGAAGAAATTGGTTTTACCTCAAAACAAATGGAGTTCTTGCAAGCAGATAGTAACCGAATCAATTTCCTAAGTGGAAGTGTTAGAAGTGGAAAGACCTATGTTAGTTTAGTGAAATGGGCGTTATGGGTTGCAAGTCAACCCGAGGATATGGAGTTTATAATGGTTGGTAAGACTATTACATCTCTAAAAAGAAATTGCCTTAGTTTATTAGAAAAATTTGTTGGAACGGATAATTTCCATTATTCAAGTTCTAACAAATTTGGAACATTATTTGGTAGGAGAGTATATTTAGAGGGAGCGAATGACGAGCGAAGTGAGAATAAAATTCGAGGTATGACATTATTTGGAGCTTATTGTGATGAAGTTACTTTATACCCCGAATCGTTTTTTAGTATGCTACTCACTCGTTTATCATTTGACGATGCTCGACTATGGGCAACTTGCAACCCCGACAATCCAAGTCACTATATCAAAATGAAATACATAGACAATGAAGAACTTGATATGAAAGTGTGGAACTTTATTCTGACTGATAATACATATCTTGGGGCAAAGTTTATTGAGAACATTTCAAAGGAATTTACAGGAGTATTTTATAACAGATTCATATTAGGACAATGGGTTAGAGCAGAGGGTATTATATATCGAGAATTCGCCGACCAAGTTGATTCATATTTGATAGATGAAATACCTAAGGATTTAATTCAAGTCACGATAGGAGTCGATTTTGGGGGCAACGCAAGCGCTACGACATTTGTTTGCTCGGGTATTACACAGAATTACAGAGATGTTGTTATTTTAGAGAACAAATATATCAAAGAGGAACTAACACCGATTAAGTTGGAGAATCTTTTTGTTGAATTTGTAAAGATATGTATTTCAAAGTATGGCAGGGTAAACTATATCTATGTTGATAGTGCGGAGCAGATATTGAAACACGGAATGGTTCGCAGAGTTCAACAAGAGAGATTACCAGTTCAAGTTAAAAATGCTTATAAGATGCAGATAACAGATAGAATCAAATTAGTTATTAGACTGCAAGCAAGCGGAAGATTCAAAGTGATGCGACATTGTAAGCAAGTGATAAAAGCACTATGCGACGCAGTTTGGGATTCCACAAAGCAAACTGACGAGAGGCTTGATGATATGACAAGCGACATTGATACACTTGATGCACTTGAATACTCTATTGAGCGAAGTTATAAAAATCTAACAGATTATATTGTGAGGAATTAAATTATGGGTAAATTTTCAGAGCTTGATATAGAGAGCAGAGAAATTGAAATGAAAGTGATAGTTGGGGAATTTGAGCAAGAAGAACCAAAATATAAAAAAGAGGGTGAACAGTATGGATTTGAAAACATTTATCAAGGGTAAAGGGTATGATATGACACAACAAGTTCTTATGCAGGAGCATATAACAAATTGGGAAAGTTGGTACAAAGGAATTGTAGGGAGTTTTCACAATTACTTTATCTACAATGGAACTAATAAAGTGCACCAAAAGAAATTGTCTTTACAAATGGGCAAGAAAATATGCGAGGATTGGGCAAACTTGCTGATGAACGAGCGAGTGGAATTCATATCAGAGGGTAACGAGAAATTGTTGGAGATACTTGATGATAATGATTTTTGGGTATTAGCGAATCAAGGCGTAGAAATGACTTTCGCACAAGGAACAGGAGCTTTTGTAGTAGGAATCAATGATGTGTTATATGACGAAGAAACAGATGTATTCGATATGGCAGAGGGTAAAATCGAAATACAATTTGTTACTGCTGATAAAATATATCCATTGAGTTTTTCAAACGGAAATATAACCGAATGTGCATTTGTTACACACAAGACTATTAATGGAGAACAATTCGCTTTCGTATCAATGCACATCAAAGAAAATGAGTTATATGTTATCAAAAATTATATGCTCAAAATAAAAAATGGTAACTACAAAGATGTTACTGATAAATTAGCAGATTCGATGCAGGAATTCAAAACAGGAATGACAATTCCGTGGTTTGGTATTTTAAAGCCGAATATCATCAATAATGTGGTAAAGGATAGTCCATACGGAATGAGTATATTTGGTAACTCTATTGACATACTGAAAGCATTGGACAACGTTTATGATTCTATGAATAACGATGTTCAAAATGGCAGGAGTAGGATATTTGTATCCGCTGAAATGCTTAAAATTGATACAGAGGGCAACCAAAAACTGACATTCGATGCGAATGATACTACATTTTATCAGTTACCTACAACGATGGACGATGAAAATATGATAAAGAACATCACTACTGATTTGAGAATTACCGACCACAAGGAATGTATTGAAACTAATTTGAACATTTTATCAAGCAAAGTAGGATTTGGTGAAAGACACTATAAATTCGATAGTTCGAATATTGCTACTGCTACTCAAATAATTTCAGAGAATAGTACATTATTTAGGACTTTGAAAAAGCACGAGGTATTGCTTGAAAATTGTTTATATGAATTATTCGAGGCAATAATGGAAATTTCTAACAAATTTTTAGGTGGAACATTCGACTTGAATTCTGAAATTACTATTGATTTTGACGATTCCATTATTGAGGACAAGAACACAGAGATGGCAAGAGATTTGATTCTTGTAAATAGTGGAATTATGGAGAAATGGGAGTACAGAATGAAACATCTCGGTGAAGATGAAGAAACCGCAAAGAAAAGTGTTCCTGCAACGATTGATAATACTGGATTTTAAGGGGTTGAGATAATTGTTGACACCAAATTATTTAGCTGATTGTTCTGACGATATAGTAGCTCTTTACAGAAATGTAGAGAGCGAAGTTGTCAACGATATGGCTAAAAGAATCGCAAAAGTTGGGAAAATCACTTCTACTACTGAATTTCAGATAATGCAGATGCAGGAATCGGGTTTGGTTTACAATGATATAGTGAAAAGGATAGCAAAAGCAAACGGAGTAACTCAAAAATCTATTAAAACTCTATTCAATGATGCAGGAATAAAGAGCTTGAAGTTCGATGATGATATTTACACACAAGCAGGACTAAATCCTCTACCTATCAAGCAGTCGGAATCATTGTTGCAGATATTATCGGCAGGAGTACAAAAGAATTCCGCAAGTATTAAGAATATCACAATGACTACTGCATTAGCGGGGCAAAACGCATTTATTCAAGCAAGTGATATAGCGTACCAAGGAATATCAAGCGGAGCATTTACTTATCAACAAGCTATTTCGAATGCGGTTAGTAAAATGTCGAAAGAGGGTTTACAAACTATTGATTATAAGAACAATCGCAAAATGAATGTGGAATCCGCAGTAAGAAGAACTGTATTGACGGGAATCAATCAAACTGCAAGCCAACTTCAAATGGCAAGAGCAGAGGAAATGGGTGCTACTGATTTTGAAGTAACCGCACACGGAGGAGCGAGGAAAGAACACGCAAGTTGGCAAGGGAAAGTATGGAGCAAGAGAGATTTATATGGTATTTGCGGGTTAGGAACTGCGGGTGGCTTATGCGGAGTGAATTGTAGACATAGTTATTATCCATATTACAAAGGAGTTAGTGAGAGAGCATATTCTGATTCAGAGTTAAAAAGTTTAAACGAAGATTATGTGGAATATAATGGCAAGAAAATGACCTATTACGATGGCACTCAAAAATTGCGAGGAATCGAACGGAATATCCGCACTTATAAGAGAGAGGCGAATGCACTTGAAATGGCAGGAGTGGACAATTCGTTGGCAAGGAGCAAGATTAGAGAATGGCAGTCGATTGGTAGAGAGTTTACAAAGCAAACAGGAATCAAAAGAGATTATTTCAGAGAGAAAGTTATAAAACTGGAAAAACCAAAAACTCCCATTACTGCGATTGAAAAGCCAAAACCAAAACCAATTATTCCGCCAACAAGAGAAGAACAAGCAAAAGCTATATCGGAAAATATCAAGAGCAAAGGTTTTTGGAATAGAGGTTCGCACGAAGAAAATATCCAATTAGGCGAATTGTATTTAAAAGACTATAAAGAGTTTATGAAAAACGAAGAATTCGAGAATTTGTATATCACGAAATCAAAATTTGATAAAGCGAAGAAAGACCTTGAATTATCGGAGCAAAAAATTAGAGAATTAAATAGTAAAGGTTCACAAGTCAGACGAAATCTCTCCACATTAGAGGAAGTAGGTGGGCAAGAGGCTCTCGATAAAGCAGAGCGAGAAATCCAAGCTATTTATAGGCATCAAGCGGAAGTTTTGAATCCTGCAATTTATGACACGAGAGTTGCTTATGAAAATGCAAAGCGAGAAGTATCGTATAAACATTCCAATGGAGAGGGTGGCTATAAATACGATAATATGTATAAATTCAGAACATTTATGCGTAAGAACAACGTAGAAATGCTTTCTCCAAGTGAAATAGATTTGTCGAAATTTTTTAAGAACTCAAATGTTTTCAATGAATCAACAGTAGAATGTATTCAAGAATGTTTGGCGGTTTATCCTAAAAAGATGCTCGATGAATTAAGCAAGTGGGAACCTATTGAGTTGGAATTAAATGTAAAACGAGGATATTTTAGCAATTCCAAACAGAAAATTGCAGTTTCGGGCGACTTAGAAAAATATTCAGTAAAAGAATTTTTAGCTGATGGGCAAGAAACACTTATACACGAGGTAGGACATTGGATTGATTCAAGAGATTATGGTAGACCTGCAAAAGAGTTTTTAGAATATAGAACCAAAGGTGAAGATGCTACTTGGTTGGGTGGAAATTATGAACAACACGAAATAGGGAAAAGAGATAAGTTTTCAGATGTTTATATGGGAAAAGTTTACAATTCTATGTATGATACTGAAATCAATTCAATGGGATTCACAAGTTTAATATTGAATCCATCAACACTTGAATTAGACGAGGAGTATAAAAGTTTCATATTGGGAATATTATTTAATATGGGGGTGTAGAAAATGGAATTTGTGGCAAGAGGAAAATATTTAGGCGAAAAAGTAAAAGTGAGATTCAGAAATGGAACCTTTATATGTGATGATAAAGAACTTAAAGAAAATCTAATAAGCGACTATGAATTTCCTGTACCTAACCACATAGGCAACATCTACTTCAAAGGTGAAACTGATAAGTCGGCAGTAATGTCTTGCTATACCAATTTAATTGACTGTAAAATAGATGGAGCAGGAGAAATTTTAGGTTTAAGCGATTCGATTAGTGGAGAAATATATTGACAAAAAAGACTTGACAAGATATAATTATTGGTTTATACTAATGTCAAATGAAGTCGGACAAGCATAAGTCGGACAAGCATAAGTCCTTTAAAATAGTGTTACTCAAAATCGTGGAGAAAACCACATTTAAAATAACGGGGGGTATGGATAAATGGAATTTTTAAAAGAAGCGTTTGGAGATGCAAAAATAGGTTACGATGATTTCGTAAAAGTTGCAACCGAAAAGGGATTCAATATAGCTGACCTAAGTAAAGGCGGTTATGTTGGAGTAGAAAAACATAACACGGAAGTAGGAAAATTCAAAACACAATTCGAAACTATCAAAAAGCAGTATGACGAGCAAGTGAAAGCACTTGATGGCGACGATGGTTTGAAAAAGCAGATTGAAAAACTGACGGGTGAGAAATCCGACTTCGAGGGTAAATTCAATCAAACTACAAGCGAGTTATCAAAGCTGAAAAACACGCAATCAGTAATGAAAGCAGGAGTTGTGTCAGATATGGCTGACTTTGTCACTTACGAGGTTGGCAAAATGACAAATGATACTCTTGATTTCGACACAGCACTAAAAGGTTATCTGTCTAAAAATCCACAATTCAAATCCGAAAATAAGGTGAAAGTGAAAACTACTCCAAATTTAGAGGGCAAGAATGAAGATGAAAAAGGACTAAACCAAAAAATGAATCAAGCCTTTTTAAAGGCCGCAGGACGGGAATAAAAAAATAATATTTAGGGGGAAAATCGAATGTCAGTAAACATTATAAACAGAGCAGGAGCAGAGGCACTTATACCCGAGGAAGTGACAAATAACATTATTCAAGGAGTGGTAAAAGAATCGGCTACACTTAGCTTATTTAGAAAATTACCAAATATGGCATCAAATGTTCAGTCAATGCCAATCCTTGATATGTTACCAATGGCTTATTGGGTAAATGGAGATACAGGCAAAAAAGCTACAACAAAAATGGCGTGGGATAAAAAGAAAATCTATGCAGAAGAAATTGCTGTTATCGTTCCAATACCCGAATCAGTATTGAACGATGCAGGAGATAGCGGTTATGATATTTGGGGTGAAGTGCAACCAAGAATCATAGAGGCATTTGGTAGAGTAATTGATGATGCGGTTTTATTTGATGTTAACAAACCTGCAAGTTGGAGAGATGGTATTGTAACTACTGCTATGAAAGCTGATAGCTATGTAGATGCTACCGCTGACTTCTATCAAGATGTTTTTGATGAACACGGGGTAATCGGCAAGGTTGAGGAAAGCGGATTTTTACCAAATGGTGTAATTTCTGCGGTTACTATGCGTGGCAAAATCCGTGGTATGGTTGATGGAAACAAAAGACCATTGTTCACAGATAATAAATCACTTGATGGTATGCCAATATTTTTCCTTGAAAATGGTTCGTGGGTTGATTCACAAGCAAGCCTTATCGTTGGCGATATGGCACAAGCAGTTTACTCAATCCGTCAAGACATCACTTATAAATTGCTAACAGAGGGTGTTATTCAAGATGCAGATGGCACAATTATCTACAATCTTGCACAACAGGATATGGTAGCGTTGAGAGTGGTAATGCGTTTAGGTTGGGAAATTCCAAATCCTATAAATGCGTTAAAACCAAATCACGGAGAAAGATGCCCATTTGCAGTTTATGTTCCATCGACAGGCGAACAACCTCTTGCAAATGAAATCACAATTACATCAGTAGCAGGAGCTACAAGTGGTAAGACAAAAATTACTGTTGTTGGTGCAACAGAGGGATTGACATATAAATATAAGACTGACACCACAGTTGCACTTCCACTTCTTAATGCTCCAACAGATACTTATACTGCTTGGAATGGTATAGCGGATATTACTGCAACAACAGGTAACGAAATCGTTATTATTCAAATTGATGCTTATGGCAAGGTTGAAAATGCAGGTAAAACAACTGTAACTTCAAAAGCTTAGTTGATTGATGAATAAAAGGGGGTAAGACAAATGTTTGTAGATTCAATTTATTATAAAACGAATTACAAAGGTACGCTTATCCCCGATGATTCGTTTGCAGAATTCGAAGAACGAGCAAGCGAATTCATTGTGGGATATGTAATGCAACAGATTGATGTTGACAATCCACACGAAGAAGTTAAAAAATGCACTTGCAGGTTGGCTGAAATTCTTTATAATGACGTTAACCCAAAAATTGCATCAGAAACAGTAGGACCACACTCAACACAATATGCACAAAATATGCAAAATGAAAAACTAAAATCGCTCGAATCTCGAATGGTTTTTCAAATTAGATTGTATTTAGGAAAAACGGGATTGTTGAGCTTGGTAGTAAATTGAGAAGATTATGGTAAACCAATTTTAAAAATAAGGCGATTATGGTAAACCAATTTTTCTGAAACGGAGTAAAAAACAGTTTTTCGATTTTCAAAATTCCTTTACTTTTTTTTACTCTATTATATATTTATTTATATTTAGTGTAATAGTGTATAGTTAGTGTATATAATATAGTAAAGTCCCTATAAGAAAAAAAATAATTTTATAGAGAAAGTTATGGAAATCGCTACACTAACTATACACTCCTACACTACTCTTTATTTTTCTTTATATTTTTTAATATTGCATAAATATACAGAAAATAGGTCAATTTGTGCATAAATATACATAATGGTAAAGGGGTGGCGAATGTGGTAACGATTTATAATGGATATAAAGATTCAGAAACAGGAGAGTTGAAATTTAGAAGAATTGTTCTCGACGAAATGCTGTTCACGAAAAGCAAAGAATATATTACTAAAAAATTTGGTAATAACGCAATTGAAAAAGCGTTGTTATATATCAAGTATTCAGAGGACCTCGAAATAAAGGTTGATGTGGACAGGTTCGTGTATGGAGAATGTAGTTTTGAATTGACTGCTGAAAACATAAATGAGTTTATTGCTAATTACGAGCAGTTCAAAGTTTCTATGGTTGATGAACATTGTTATGGGAGCAAGAAGTTGTGGAATGTAACCATTGGTGGGAAGTGATAAAATGGATACGAAAGTAGAAGTTAAAATTTTTCCGCAAACTTATGAAATTGTGGCTATGGCACAAAAACAATGGGATATGGAATGTATGAAACAACTTGAACCATATATGCAGTTAGACACACACACTATGATTGGTTCAATGATACTGCATAGTAAAATGGGAAGTGGCGAAATCAAAGTGGTTACACCTTATGCTAAAAGAAGATTGTTAGAGCCATCAAAAATTGGTAGCAGGACTGGAACTAAGCGGGGTTATAATTATATCAATCGAATGAAAGCTGATAAAATTGAATACCTAAAATCTTTTTTGAAAGGAATTTTGTGATGTCAATAGTAGATGCAATTAAAAACATATTAGCGAATTGTCCGTATGACTTTGAGTTGGCTACATTTGATGATATTCATATAGACATCACTTCTGACGAGCAGAAAGATATTACAAGTTGTGCTATTAGCAAAGTGGCTACGCAAGTAACCAAAAAATATATTGATGGCTCGAAAATCACACAATTTAGTTACAATATGTTACTAAAAGCTCCATACTCACAAGATACAGATAGAGCGAAAGCGATTGAAGAACTTGATAGTATGGAAAACTGGATAACAGATTATTCTATGATTGGGAGTTTCCCAAAGTTAGATGATTCGCAAAACATCGAAAGTATATCCTCGTCAAATGGAACTCTATATGAAATTTCAGATGATGGCGACAAAGCAATATATCAATTACAAATACAGTTAAAAATATTTAGGGGGGTTAGTTAAAATGAAAGTTATTAGAAATCTTATTGCAGATTATTTAGACACAGGCACAGAGGCAGTTCCTGTTTTCAGTTTAATGGGGGCAGGGTTTAATTCACTTGATGAAAGTCCATCTCCAAAAGTGGAGAAAAAGGCATACATCAATGACAAGTCAACAAGCGGAAATGTTGTTGGCTACGAGAATAGCTTTGCGTATGATACGGATTTTATATCCGATGATGCGGTTGTTCAAAAGCTATATGGAACTGCAAGGAATCAAGAGGTAGGCACAGATGCAGAAATGAGTTATGTGCGTGTTGACCTTTATGACCCTGTGATGGTTGGAGAGGTTGTTACTGCAAACACATTCCACGCTCGTAAGTTCAAAGTTGCGAATGAAGTAAGCGGAATCACAGGAGCAGGAACGGAAACAATCCAAATTAAAGGAACTCTACATCAAGTTGGAGATTTCGTAGAGGGAACTTTCAACACTTCTACAAAAGCGTTCGCAGTTGCAGTTGAGGTGTAATTTATGAAAAAGTTAACGATTGAAGTGGAGCAAAAACAGATTGAAATTAACGGAATTGTTTTCGATATTCTAAAATCAGACATTGACATCTTGAACGATGCACTTGGTATGGAAAAAGCATATAAAGACTTGAATCCTGCTGATATTGGAGAAATCACAAAAGCGGTTCTTGAAATCAAGGACTACATTGATACGATTTTAGGTGTTGGTGCATTGAAGAATATCGTTAACAATAAGCCAGTTTCTCTCCATAAAGCTATTGAGATAATGCAGATTATAACAAAAGCAGTTGCAGAGGAATACAAAGAAAAAGTTGCGGAGAATTATGAGTAACTTCTCACTTTCAAAAAACATATTAAAAGTGCTACCAAATGCCATTACGGTTGATGGTAGCACTTTTTCCGTTAACACAGATTTTAGAATTATCTTGAAAGTCCTACGAATGTTAGACGATAATGAGATTCTGCAAACTCACAAGATAAATCTATTAAGCAAATGGTTTTATGTAGACGAATTGCCTGTCAATCCATTTATGGGATTTGTAGACTTCGTTAACCCGAAAGCTGAATGTGGAAATGGAGCAACGAGAAGTAAGCGAGAGGCACAAAGATTCTGTTTTGAGTTCGATGCAGGAGAAATCTATTCAAGTTTTATGTCAGAATATGGAATTGATTTGTTAGAAATTCCCTTTTTGCATTGGGAGAAATTTTTAATATTATTCAAAAATCTTCCAAGTGATTCTGTATTAAACAAAAAGGTTGAGTTGAGATTTTTGGACACTTCTGATTTTAAAGGAGAAACAAGAATTAAAGCGGAAGAACAAAAGCAATTGGTACAGATTCCAATAAAAGGGAATCGTGATGAAATCGAGTTTACTAAAAATTTAGAACAGATATTAGCAAATGGTGGAGATTTGACAGGTTTAATATAAAGGTGGTGAAAGACAAATGGCAGATGGTGAAATCAAAATAGATACAAAGCTCGACGATACCAAATTTAAAAAAGGCCTTAGCGATATGGGAGAATTTGCAAAGACTGCATTTTTAGGAATTACCGCTACGATAGGAATTGCGACGGGTATGGCGGCGAAATTTGGTATGGAGTTCGAAAGTAGTTTAGCAAAAACCAAAACAATGTTCGGTAGTGTGGCAGTAGATATGAAAAATTTAGAAAAGAAAACACTTGAATTATCTACTGCAACAGGAGTGGCGGCGAGCGAAATCGCAGAATCAATGTATGATGCACTTTCGTCGGGTATTCCAGTAACAGAGGATATGGGAGATGCAATTTCATATATGGACAAATCGGCAAGACTTGCGAAAGCAGGATTTACTGATATAAATACTGCGGTTATGTCTACTGCAAAAGTGCTTAATGCTTATAAAATGGACGTATCAGAAACAGATAGAGTTCATCGAATAATGATGGCAACTCAAAATAAAGGTATTACCACAGTTGATGAATTAGGAAAAACGCTTGCAGGAGTAACTCCAACTGCGTCGGCTATGAATGTATCGTTCGAGCAAGTAGGTGCGAGTTTAGCAACTATGACATCGCAAGGTACCCCTACATCGCAAGCGATAACTCAACTTAATGGTTTATTCGCTGATTTAGGTAAAAAAGGCACTATATCACAGAAAGCTCTTGCAGAAGCAGTAAAAGGAACTAAATACGCAGGGAAATCATTTCAAGATATGGCAAAAGACGGAGTTCCACTTAACACTATGCTTGATTTATTAAATACTTATGCGAAGAAAAACAAATTATCTTTAATTGATATGTTTGGAAGTATTGAATCGGGTAAGGCGGCACTTGCATTGAGTGGACAAAACTCCGCCTCATTTACTGCAAACTTAAAGGAAATGTCCACACAAGCGGATTTGGTAGGAGATGCAGTTAAAATAATCGACGATACTGTTGGAGAAAAATTCAAAAAAGCTATGAATGAGGGTAAAAACGAGATGATAAAGCTCTACAATGATGGGTTCAAGCCTATTCTTGCAGAGGCGATTCCTTTATTGGTAACAGGAATCAAGTTTTTATTCAATAATTTTCAGATGATTGTTGCAATAACCGCAGGGTTCGGAATAGTTTTAGGTGGTTTATGGTTAGTAATGGAGGGTGGAGCAATAATCACAATGGTAACAGAGGCTATGGTTGCCCTTAATATTGCGATGGCCGCCAATCCCGTAGGAATAATAATAATTGGAATTACCGCCTTAATTGCAGTTATGGCAATTTTATCAATAGGGAAAAACAAAGAGGCAGAAGAATCAGCAAAATTAGTAAAGCAGGTAGATGCCGAAAATAAAGCTTGGAATGATTTGAAAGCAACAAAAGAACAGCAGATGGGCGCTGCTTTGGCAGAGCTTAATTATAGTGAAAAATTGTGGGCAGAGTTACAACGTTTGACAGATGCAAAAGGTATGATAAATGATAGCGATAAAGCGAGAGTTCAATTCATTTTGAATGAACTCAACTCCGCTATGGGTACACAAATGCAACTCGTGGACAACGAGGTAAAAGGGTACGAAAAAGTAGGGAAATCCATAGACGCCTTAATCGAGCAAAAAAGAGCAAAAATCATAATGGATAGCCAAGAGGTATTATACAAAGAGGCACTTATAAAGTATGAGGAGAAACAAATAGAGCAGGCCAAACTTAAAATTGCCCTTGCACAAAAAGAGAAAGAGTATAACGAAGTGGCAAAATGGGATATTGTTGGTGCAAATAGAATAGCCAAAGAATTCGACGACCTTGCGAAAAAGTATTCTGAAAACGAGGTAGTGTTAAAACAATATTACAAGCATATAGGCACATACGAGGAAAATTCAAAAGCAATGACCGAAAAGCGGTATGGTGACATAAAGAAAATTATCGACAATAACGCAAACGCATTTATTACCGCAGAAGATGTAAGGAAACAAGCGTTAGGTAAACAAAAAGAAACTCTGCTGGAACAAGTTGTGGTTATGAAAACTACGGCTGAATTAGTAAAAAAGGCTTGGACTGATGGAACCGCTGGTGTAACAGAGCAGATGGTAAAAGACGCAGAGGCAAAAGCAAAAGAAGCTGAGGCGGAATATGCAAAAGTAGGGGCTCACATAATTAGTGGTATGGTTATGGGTATCGAAAACGGAAAAGGTAAAGTAACAGGGGCGACTGGAAATGTTGTGTACGATGCACTTATTGCGGCGAAAAATGCGGGTGTAATAAAATCACCATCACGAAAAATGCGTGACGAGGTTGGTTTGATGCTATCGAGAGGTATTGCGGTAGGTGTTACGCAAGGAAGTGGAGAAGTATCAAAAGCATTTACTAAAATGCTCACAGATTTGGACTTGCAGAGAGATACGGGGGTTATAAATGAGCAGGAATATTATGATAAACTAACTGTGCTTAGAAACAAATATTTAAAGCAAGGAACATCGGAGTGGTGGGAATATACAAAACAAGTTTTAAACTACGAGGATAAATTGGCGGAAGATGAAACGAAACTTTTAAAAGAAAAATTGGATAAACAAAAAGAAACTATCACTTCGAGTTTTAGGGAAATCATAAGTGAAATTGATACTATGATGAACGATGTGGAACAAAAGCAAAATGAATTCGCTGATAAACTTAAAAATTTCGTAGAACCATTTTCCGAAAAGACTATCACACTAAAAAATGTAGGAAAGAATTTCAATCTTGATAGAGGTTCTAAACAGGGCGAAGATTGGGTAATAAATGAAATCGACTTAACCGATTTGAAAAGGAAAAATAAAGAGTTGGAAAGTTATTCCAATTTACTCGACAAAGTAAAAGCAAGAGGAAATGTTCCACAAAAATTCTTGAATGATTTGCAACAAATGTCGATTGTTGATGGTTCTAAATTCGCAAATGCGTTACTTGGTGTTTCTGATACTGAATTTGAGAGCTATATGAATGATTGGAGTAAATTACAAGAGAATATATTAAAGATGTCGAAAGACCAATACAGCGAAGAATTTTCGCTTGTAGGACAACAAGCAAAAGCTAAACTTATGGCACAATTTGATTTAGTACCCGATGAATTCAAAGAAAATGGAAAACTGTCGGCTACAAAATTCGAAGAAGGATTTATGACAGAATTTAATAATGTGTGGAACAGAGTAAAAACAAGTATTCAAGTTAAAACGAACTCTATTGGAAGTGGTGAAATCAAAAATCCTATTGGAAAACTTGCGCCGAATAGTAATACTGAAACGAGCATTTATAATGTTACTGCAAAAACCGAAACTTTATCTTCACAAATTTCACAAATTGAGGCTGATAAAATATTTAAAAAAATGATTGGGGTGAATTGATTTGAGTACACGAATTGAATTTGAAGATATAGTGTTGGGTGACGATAAAATCAAAATCACCGCAATCACTGGTTTAAGCGGAGTTGAGGAAAATTCAAAAGTTGTAACATTTGTAGGAAAAGACGGGCAGAAATCAAGTAACTTTCAGAAGATGCCACGCATAATAAATGTGGCTTGTACCATAAAAGGCGATGATGCAATTAGAGAGTATCAAAAAATCGTAAAATGTATGTATAAGTCAATCGAATTAGTGATACGAAATTCAATTTCGAGCAAGAAAATCACTTGTAGAATCACTAAAACTTCTGATTATGTGATGCTATGCGACACAATCGTTGATTTTGCGATACAATTTATGGCGGATAGTCCGTTTTTCAACGATTTAAGTAAAATCAAGCAGGATTTGTTCTATATTCGAGCAACTCCGCTATTGACGGGAGGAAAGTTTGTGTTACCGTGGGTATTTTCCACTCGTGTAAATGAATCCACAGTAATAAATTTAGGAGATTCGAAAACATATCCCGTTATTGTGATTTATTGCAGTAAGTCGGGTGCTACTCCCGTTGCACCAAAGGGAATTTTTGTAAAAAATAACACCACTAACCAAACTTTTTACTTGAATTACAAGACTTCCACAAGTGAAACGATAACTATTGATATGCAAAAATCGAAAGTAATGAGTTCTATCAATGGAAATTTGGCGGAATACATTTCAACACTTGTGTTAGATGGAACAACCTATAAAACTTATTTAGGAAAATTTTGGCTCGATACAGGAGCGAACGACATTGTGGTTACTAATTTGAATGTAAACGATATAATAAGTTGTTATTGCAGTTATGATAATAATTATATTGAGGCGGTGAACTGATGGAGCTTTACGATTTAGATTTGAAATTGCTTGCGTATCAAGATGAATTTATTTCATCAGTTTTCGAAAACCGCTACAACGAAATTACAAGTTTTGCAGTAGAGTTAGAGGAATCCAACAATTTTTCGCAATATGTAATTGATGCAGTTACCAATAAAGAATACTTAGTATTGGTAGATGATAACAAGCAAGGAGTAGTTACGGGATATGATATTAGTGACAAGAAAATGAGAATTTTTGGTAGGAGCTTGAATTTCTTGTTAACATTCAGAATTTTACCGCCATTTAGCATTACTGATTCTGATGAAGTGAGCGACATTTGTAATTTATTGGTAAAATCAAGTATGACTTATAATGCGGTTGTTTTTCCTGCATTTTCAGATGTCGCAAAATTGACATTTCAAAGTATATATAGTTTTACCAATAAATTTACAATGACTACAACCACTTTGTCGAAAGTTAGCGATACTATAATTGATGTTCTTAACAAAGATTTAGCGGGGCATAAAATATTCGCTGATTTGGATTCCAAAGAATTCAAGTTGATAGTAAACAAAGGAGTAAAAACGATTCTTGTGTTAGCGGAAGAAATTAGCAATGTAACTGAAATTCAGCTTAATTCAAATGGTAGTGATTATGCGAATTGTGGATATTACAAAAGAGCAAAATTAACGGGAGAAACAACCGACACTTTTGTAGCGGTTTCAACTACTGCAACAGGATTGAAGAAGAAAGAAATAGTATTGAGTGGGGAAATTATAGCAGATGCTACAAACGACCTACTTAAAAAGACTTGGAAAACAACTATAAAATCCAAAACTATTGATTTATTAGAATCCATAGACTATAATGTAGGTGATATAGTAGTTATCCAAACAAATTACGGGATATTCGAAAAGCGAATCATAGGAATAAAATATGTTAGTGAATATACAAGCGAATATCAAGAACCAATTTTAGAAGATTAAAGGAGTTGAGGGAATGAGTTACACAGGTTCATTTTTAGATAATGAAAGCGTAAGCGCCGCAAAGTTGAACGGAGTAATAAACAAGCTCGTGTCGGGCGGAGTGTCGGAGGTATTTTATGATGGTCAGAGTTATAACACGAGCGACCTAAACAGAATCGCTGCGTTCGTGGCAGAATGGGGGGTTACTCCGCAGAACAACACCACTTTGAAAGTTATCAAAGAGGGAGCGAGTTCGGTAAAAATATTAAGTGGTACTGCTTTTTTCGAGAGTGGTTCGTGGATTGTAATTTCCGACTATGAGATTTTACCATACACCGCAGGAGTAAAAAACTACGTGTATGTCAAGTCCGACATCTCCGCAGGAACTATTAAACCCTACTGTTCTACTATTGCTCCGATTGGAGATTTCGTTCCGCTGGCAGAGGTTGAGGTTGCAGGAACAGTAACAGATAAGAGAGTGTACTGTAAAGGCAAATTGGCAGGGTATCAAAGCGACTTTGCTATTTACGACACAGTGACACTGACTACTCTCGGAACGGTAGGGGGCGTTCACGTAAATGACACTTGGTACAAAACAGACAGTATTGCGGTGCAAAAATCCAATTATAAGTATGCCGCTATTTCTGGTGGAACTAATAATGCTTACATTTATTTTCTTGATGCTGGAGGCACATTTGAATACTATCGATATTATAGCTGGTATATGGAGTGCAAACTTGTGAAAAATGGTAATTTTATAGATACCTATGTTCGTGCTAATATTGATAGTAGTATGAGTCATTGGACAACAAATATTAATTGCACTATTTATTTCTCATAGAAAGGAGATTAAAAGATGAAAAAGCAAATTGCAACAAGTAACGCAGAATTCAAGGAGTACATAAAATTTCCTTTTGTGGCGGACGATGTTTCGGCATACGAGATTGTTTTTAACACTCCGTACGATTTGACAGGGGCAACCTTTTTAGTAACCGCCTTTTTGTCAGATGGAAATTCAGTCCAAGACTCGGGGAGTGTTTCGGGTAACGTGGCAAAATACACAATCAAGAACAGTATGTACTCGGTCGAGGGGTCAATAACTTTAAGACTTACGATTGTGCAAGAGGGAAGCGTTCTAACATCAAAAGAGTTGATTGGTAAGTGTGTGGGTGGAAATGGGGAATATAACGTTTCCGCAGACGACAGAGTTCCGGTGCTGACGAGCCTTATTATTCAAGCAACGGAGCAAGGAGCGTATGCCTTAGCCCAGGCAAATTTGGCAGAGGCAAAAAGATTGCAAAGTGCGGAGTTAGTAGGCTACGAGTTGATTTTAAAAACCATAGACGAAACCGAGTTCAATGTGGGGAACGTTAGAGGGGAACAGGGTTTGACAGGTAAAACACCATCAAACTTTGTAATTGCACCAAGCAACGCAATCAACAAAGAACGTGCTGATTTAGTATTAGCAGGAACAAGTGGTGTACTCGACACTGCTGCAATCAATGACGCACTTGATGCACTGCACCTTGCAAGACCAGACTTACCAGACAATGGTG
>CAZOHR010000004.1:0-35249 GCA_964579045.1 uncultured Bacteroidales bacterium
GACCTAAATAATTACAAAATTAGTTAAAAGTCTATCTGTAGTTTTGAAATATGACAATTTATTTTTTTAACAAGAAGCTAAAATCTGCATCTGGACTAATTTCTTGTGGTTCTGTTCCGCATTTGAATAGTCTTAGGTTGCGCTTGCCAATCATTGTCATTTTGTCGCCTTCGACTACGAACATTGTTCCTTCGCGCAGACCAGCAACATAAACATCACGATTAATTACCATAAACTCGTTAATTCTGTCTTCGCGGGTTTCGCCACCATGGCCATCTGGATTTTTGTCGAGATAATGTGGATTGATTTGGAATGGAATAAGATTTAGCGCTTCAAATCCCATTGGATCAATTATCGGCATATCGTTAGTTGTTTTTATTGTCGGACAAGCAAGATTTGAACCAGCACTCCATCCAATAAAAGGCATTCCAGACTTTACTCGCTTAACAATTACATCGGTAAGTTTGTGGAGATGAACATAATACAACAAATTCCATGTGCTGCCGCCACCAACAACTATTGCTTCGGCTTCTTCAACTGCCTTTATTGGATCAGCAAAATGATGTATCGACACCACATCGTGACCAACTTCATTAAAACGAGATTTTACTTTCGCTTCATAATCGTCCCAATTTACTGTAACTCCTGCATATGGTATAAACAGACACTTTACAGGTTTTGAACCCAAAAAATCGCGAATATTAAACTTTGGATAATCAAGGTAGGCTTCGCCCGCATTTGTTGAATTGCTAATCAATAACAGTCTCATAGATTTATTTATTTATATTTTGGATAAAAATAAGAAAAAAAACTAAATACAAATTGAATTTAATTCAAACAATATGGCGAACATTTCATCTATGCATTAACTTCATCAGAATATCGAATTACAGAAATCCTCTTTTTGCCATCCATAATCACGTTTAAAGGTCGGTCGAATTCTATATGTCTGGCAAACTTCATCGATTCTGTTACTCTCTGATTCTTAATTACATCCCATTTTATAAAATCGTTGCTACCACTGTGCTGAACTGTAAAATATCCAACATTCATAGACGTAACATTATGGAAAAAATGTGAGCCAAGAGACGCATCAAGAGGAAAATCCTTAAGACTGGTCTCAACAATAATTTTTGCATTGCAGATTTGCGGCCATACCACTGGTATTCCAATAAATGGATCGCGTGTGCCCCATCTTCCTGGACCAATTAGGATATACTTTCGGCCAAGTTTCATCATTTTCTCATTTAGATATTCTACTTCTTTGGCAATTTCGAGTGTTTTACAATTATCAAAAACCTCGGGATCTACATAAATCATATCGGTAACTTTTTCTACTGTTCCATTACCCATACTTTTCTCAGAATATAACAGCATTTCTGAGAAATTTAGCGATTCAAGATCAATATTAAAATCCTCATCGTTACCAACAAGTGGTTTTATCTGTAATAAATAAAATGATGCTTTTCCTTCTTTATCTTTATTTAGGTCAACAGCATATTCTATTTCGACTGGCGAACCCATGGCTTCACGAATTATATCCAGCACCCTGCTAATTGTATCTGCCAACGGGATATAGTTGTAGCGAAGAATATTCGCAAAGTTTATTACAATTGGACCATAAGTATCTAGTCCTGGCACAATTCTCTCGTTGTCGAAATCATAAACAGAAGCGCAGTGTTTTATTGTTCCGTGATTTTTTGCATCGGTAATATCCATTCTTACAAGTCCGGCATCTTCACCTTCGATAAGATTCATTTTCTGCTTTTTTAAATTAACTGCAAAAAACTCTACCTGAGAAGTTTTATAAATATCTTTTTGAGAATTTATTTCGATGGCGGGATATTTGGGAGAGAATCGGAAAGTACGCTCACCTTCTACAACGTAAGTCCCCAAACCAACAGCCAAAACAGCAAAACCTTCGTCGGGTTTCATGTGCGATACAGGATAATAATTATGCGATTGCGCAGTTCCACTAATATGAGGATAAAAACATTCATCATATTGATTACCAACAACTTCCTGCAATACAATTGCCATTTTCTCCTCTTCAATTTTGTAATTCACAGCCTCAAAATATGTACGTGCTGGATTCGAATATATTGATGCATAAACGAGTTTTATAGCCGTCATTGCCTGCTCGAGTCGTACATTTATATCATCGTCGTTATTAGGTAGCAAATATGTGGCGAATATCCCCGAGAATGGTTGCATAAGTGAGTCCTCGAATAAGCTCGACGACCTTATGGCAATTGGCTTGCGAATATATTGAAGCAGAATTTTTAATTTCTTCTTTAGCCCAGATGACAACTCAGATTTTGCAAAAGTTTCTTTTAAAACTTCATAATCTTTTTCTTCAATAATAAATTCTCTCAGTTTGTTTTTTTCAATAAAATAGTCGAACTCATCTGATCCAATTATTGATGTTTTGGGTGTTGTAATATTAATTTCTGGAAATAGTTTCGACAATTCAAACTGATGAATTAGCGTAGAGATAAATGCAATCCCGCGTCCTTTTCCGCCAAGAGCTCCAGTACCAAGGCTAACGATGTTTTTTTCGTCATCAATTGCAAATTCTTCGAAGGGTACCACCTTTCCTTTATTCTGCTCGTTTCGATGCTTATTAATTGTCCGAATTAAAAATTGTCTTAGATCTTCGCTGTTCTTAAAATCAGATGTTTTAAATGAACTTATATTCTTAGCAATTTGTATCTCTCCCCTTGCCATAAGCCAAAGCGAAAAGTGATTTCGTTGGCCATGATAAAGCAATGATTCTTCAGGAATTGCTTCAAGATTCTTCTCAAATTCCTTAAGTGTTTTAGCAATTACAAGCTGCCTACCACTCTGGTCGCGATATACAAAGTTGCCAAAACCAAGATAATGTCGAATAAATGTTTTAATATCATGAGAAAGAGTTTCCGAGTTTTTATTTATAAAACTTGCATTCAAGAGATATGCTTTCTTTGCATTTTCTGGTTCCGACGACTGCAATACTGTTGGCAAATCGGGGTAGTCTTTTTTAATGTAAGTAATAAGCTCAATCCCAGCATTGTCGTTGCAACCACCAGACATAGGGTAGCTAACATCAGAGATAACGCACAATAGGTATTCTCTATATTTTTCATAAATGGCAATTGCCTCTTCGTAGGTTCGTGCAAGCAAAATCTTTGGTCTAGCTCTAGATTTAAGAACCTTATAGAGTTCATCAACATTTGTTTCTTCAATAAGGTCCTTGGTTTGCTCAAGAATAACCTGATAAAGTAGCGGCAGATAGCGCGAATAGTATTTTGACGAATCCTCTACCAGTAAAATCACACGAACCATCCCGACTATGGTGTCATTTTCGACATTCACCTTGTCTTCGAGATGTTTCAACATTGTAAAGAAAATCTTGGAGTCGCCGTTCCACACAAATTGCTTATCAACATTATCGAGCAAGGACGGTTTTTCTTCGAAAATGGCAATGTCGGTATTGTTATTTAGCAGCAAGAAAACTGGGATATATGGAAACAAGCTCTTTATTTGTCGGCTTAGTTCAATTGGATTTTTCTTATCTATACCCATCATAAGAATAACCAAATCGTAATGTTTATTTTTTAAGTGCTCCAAAGCGTCGGCATTATCCGAAACTCCAGTAATACGAGGAGTCGAGGTAAGATTTAAATGATAATATTCGCCAAGAATATATTCAGAAAAGCGCCCTTCTTTTTCAATTATATATGCATCGTACAAATTAGCAACAAGCAGAATTTCTTTTGCTTTAAAAGGCATTAAATCGTGGTACACATCACGGTCGGAATTATGCCTGTTGATAAATCGCGACATAAGCTGGTGACTATCCTGATCGTATGAAGCGGGAACGACCAAATCGCTATGTTTTTTTTCCTTATTTGTAATAATCTTTTTCGCCAGGTTACTATTTATATATCCCGAAATGATATTTGCAAGATTATTAATCAGATTTCTTTCTTCTTTTAGAAACGGACCTTCGTCGGCAGTTGGAAACTTTTGGTTATAGAAAACAGAAATGCGTCCTTTGTTGCCATCGATAGTTTCGAATGTCTGTGTAAGTTCCCAAGCGGTAGTAACAAAGTCCTTGGACATGTATTCTTTATCATCATACTCAATCATTGCTAGAGTATTCTCGGGAAATTGCCACGCATTTGGCAGTATTAACGAAATATGTTTCAATGTCTCTTCAACAGACTTATTTTCTTTAATAATTGCTGTTGTGGTATTAATACACCTAAGTTCCTTAAGCCTCTCCCTGCTGTCGGCAAGAATTTTGCTCAAATTTTTATCTTCGTTCATAATTATTTTTTGCGCTAATAATTGAGGATAAATTTATAAAAAAAAACAATCGAAAGTTTGTCCTATTTTGATTAGTGCTGTAAAACATTTATAATCCCTTAGGATTTTGGAGGTGGAGTATAAAGCTTGGTGGGGGGAAAACTTTGTGGTGGTGGTGGCTTGGGTTTGTGCCGCAACGCGATGCAACCGAATGAAAGGAGCTCACCGCAGATAATCGCGCAGCAGCGTAGGGTGAAAATTTTGAGAATAAATTATCTCGTACTTAGCCATTGATTTACTTCTTTATCAAGTTCTAATTGATTAATAAAAAGTCCTTTTTCGATTTCTTTTTTCGATTCAATTATCTCATGGCGTTGTTCCGATGTTAATGTCATGGTTTGTTCTCTCGCTTTTGAGTCCAGTATTGTTTTAATAGCTTTAAGAAACGACACATCATTTATTTCTGCTATCCTTTGCATCAAAGACTTCTTTAATTCTAAGGTTGTCATAATCTAACAAATTTATTTTGTAAACATACAAAAAACCAATGTTTTAAAAAGAGACATGCTTTTTTTCAAAATTTCATAATACAGGAGCGATCCTTGAGATTGTGCCGCAACGCTATGCAACCCAGCCAATTGATGGACTAACGTAAGTAATCGCGCAGCATATAAGCATCATTGCCTTATTTTAGTACAATATTTACAATTTTCTTCGGCACGATGATAATCTTAACGATCTGTTTTCCGTCTGTCCACTTATTTGTGTTTTCGTTTGCCAAAACCGCTGATTCGATTTGTTTTTGATCTAGGTCTAGAGGCAGTTCAAGTATAAAGCGGGTTTTGCCATTAAATGAGACAGGGTACGAAAAATTGCTTTCGGCTGTGTAGGTCTCGTTATAAACTGGCCATTCATATTTTGTTATGCTCTGCTTATGCCCTAGCAATGACCACAATTCTTCGGCAATATGAGGAGCATATGGTGATATCAATACACAAAGTGGCTCAAGAATTTCACGTTTATTACATTTGCTCAGTTCATTTGTACAAATCATCATATTGCTAACTCCTGTATTAAAGGAGAATCTTTCTATATCGTCGCTTATTTTCTTTATTGTGTTATGAAGGATTTTTAGTTCTTCGGCACTTGCTTTATCTTTCGTAACTTCAAATTCATTATTTTCATTATGGTAAAGTCTCCAGAATTTTTTCATGAATCTAAAAACACCTTCTATCCCATTTGTATCCCAAGGTTTAGCCTGCTCAATAGGACCAAGAAACATTTCGTACATTCTTAGAGTGTCTGCTCCATATTTCTCTACAAGATCGTCAGGATTCTGAACATTGTGCATTGATTTTGACATCTTTTCAACCTCCCAGCCACAATGATATTTTTCATCGTTTTCGAGGATAAATTCTGCATTTGCATATTCGGCTTGCCAAATTTTAAACTTTTCAGTATCCAAAATATCATTGTCGACAATATTTACGTCAACGTGAATTTTCTGGGTTTCATATTCATTTCTCAGATTGTAAGAAACAAACTTATTGGTTCCCGAAACTCTATAAACAAAATTTGAGCGACCTTGAATCATCCCTTGGTTTATCAGCTTTTGGAATGGCTCATCTTTAGGCGTTAAACCTAGGTCATACAAAAATTTATTCCAAAATCTCGCATATATCAAATGTCCAGTTGCATGTTCGCGACCGCCTATATACAAATCAACATTTTGCCAGTAGCCAACCGCCTGATCCGAAACTAGTTCCCAGTTGTTATTGGGATCCATATAACGAAGATAATATGCTGATGATCCTGCAAATCCGGGCATTGTTGAGGTTTCGAGCCTATATCCATCGAAAGTTTCCCATTTCTTAGCTCTTGCCAAAGGTGGTTCTCCGTCTTCTGTTGGCAGATATTTATCAACTTCGGGTAATTCGAGAGGTAATTCTTCAATGCTCATAGCGTGAGGAACATTATCTTTATAATAGACTGGGAATGGCTCACCCCAATATCTCTGACGACTAAAAATTGCATCACGCAAGCGATAGTTTATCTTACTTTCTCCAATTCCGAGTTCGGTAAGTTTATTGTTTACGGTCGAAATTGCTGCTTTAACTTCCAGTCCATTTATAAAACCAGAGTTAATCATAATTCCCTCTTTAGAATCGTAGGACTCTTCCCAGCTTTCGGTTGGAACGGCCTCTTCGCCCGATTTCTGAACCACCTGAATTACAGGAAGATTAAAATGTCGGGCAAAAGCAAAGTCGCGACTATCATGAGCAGGAACAGCCATAATAGCACCAGTACCATAACCTATAAGAACATAGTCGGCAATGTAAATTGGAATTTCAAGCTTAGTAAACGGGTTAATAGCATATGACCCAGTAAATTGACCGCTTACTTTCTTCTCCGCCATTCTTTCAACATCCGAGCGGTTTTTTGCCCAAGTTACATATTCATCAACAAGCGATTTATTTTCTTTTGTAGCAAGACTTAATGCCAACTCGTGCTCAGGAGCAATAACCATAAATGTTGCACCAAAAATTGTATCTGGTCTTGTTGTAAATACTTCTATCTTATCACTCTTGCCTTTAATGTCGAATATCATGCGGGCACCCTCGCTTCTTCCAATCCAGTTTGTCTGGATATCTTTAACTGGCTCGGGCCAGTCTATTTTCTTTAAACCATCGAGCAGTCTTTGAGCATAAGCAGTAATTCGCAATGACCATTGCTTCATTTTTTTTCTTTCAACGGGATAACCACCTCTAACCGAAAAACCATCAACAACCTCATCATTTGCCAAAACAGTTCCCAATTTCGGACACCAGTTAACAGCAGCATCCGATAAAAACATCATACGATAATTCATTAAAACATCCTGCTGTTTTTCGTATGGCATAGCATTCCACTGTTCAGCAGAAAATGGCTCACATTCACTATGTACAGCATTTATTCCTTCTGAACCCAATAATTCGAAATGTTGAATTAGTAATTTAATAGGATTGGCTCTGTTTAAGTCTTTGTCATAATAATGCTTAAATAGCTGAATAACAGCCCATTGCGTCCATTTGTAATATTTTGGGTCGCTGGTTCTTACTTCGCGGTTCCAATCGAATGAAAAACCAATATTGTCGAGCTGTTCACGATACCTTTTAATGTTTTTCTCAGTAGTGATGGATGGATGAGTACCAGTTTGTATTGCATATTGTTCTGCTGGCAAACCAAATGCGTCGTAGCCCATAGGATGCAAAACATTAAAGCCCTTGTGAGTTTTAAATCTGGAATAAATATCAGAAGCGATGTAACCAAGTGGGTGGCCAACGTGTAAACCTGCTCCAGATGGATATGGGAACATATCCAAAACATAGAATTTTGGCTTTGTTTTATCAATTTCTACTCGGTAGGTTTGATTTTCGCGCCAGTATGATTGCCATTTCTTTTCTATTTCCCTGAAATTATATTCCATTTCGCTTTGTTTTATGCTGCGAAAATAGGAAATTTTTATGTGTTCGCAAAATATGGAGTTTAAAGTCCTAAAGCAAAGCCATTAGTGTAATTCTGAAATCAGCCGCGGCGGAGTCGGACTGAAACTAAAAAAAACTAGGATTTTTTCTCACTATTAGCCACGGCGAACTAAAACATGAAGGTGCACGGAAGGATTTTTTTTTGCCACAAAAGCATAAAAACACGAAATTACACTAAAGGATTTTTCCTTTTTTTGTGGTCTTTCGTGCCTTTGTGATTTTGTGTCTATTCTTCCTTTTTTCGTGGTCTTTTGTGCTTTTGTGCTTTTGTGGCTATTTTTTCCTTTTTCGTGGGTTTTTGTGTCCGCCGCGGCGGATATTTTTAGCTTCAGTTCGACACCGCTCACCGCATCGCGCTGAGCTCTCCGCCAGCTGGCGGATCGGTTGTGGCAATTTTTCTTTTTTGAAATTTTGTAGCTATCCCACCCTGTTTAAACTCCTACAGCTAGCGAAAAGTTTAGAATGTAATTTTAACAAAGGCTCCTTGATCAGGGTTGTTTCCAATTTTAATAATAAAATTATGCAAATCGCAAATGTACTTAGCAAAGAATAGGCTTAGTCCTGGCTCCTCCTTTGATTTTTCAACTGGCAAAAATGGATAAAGTAGCAGCTTTTTCTCAAAACCAGGACCGGCGTCGGTAATTTGCAAAATAGTTCTGGATTCTTCTTCCAGAATTTTTATTTTAATGCTTGCTTGTTCAGGACAATAGTCCACAGAGTTTTTAATAATACTTTCAACTATCTCTGACATAAGCAACTTGTCGGCATTAATTTCTTTTCCGCCTTCAATATCAATTGCAAAATCAAGTTTCTTTTGTTTGATAGCTTTACTCATTTTGGTTAGTGTATCACCAATCAGCTTTTCGAGATTTAGTTTTTCGGGCTTAATTGCAGCAGTTCTATTTATAAAGTACTTATCGTTCTTTCTCAAGAATAATATTGCTTTATCACTCTGATTGAGAGAGTTTTCTAAATCGACTAAAAGCTTGTCGACCTTTTCTCCATGCTCTTCAAGTTTTAGCAAACTCAAAGGTGTTGACAAGGAATTGATAGAATGTGATAAGCTTGTAGAATACAATTCAATAAGCTTTGATTGCATTGCAATTGTGTTTTCGAGGTCCTTTACTTTGAAAAGAAATTCTCTATGTTGAGTATTAATTTTGTCGTTGTAGTATGATTCTTTTTTCTCTAGAAATGTTTTATGATAATTTAACAAATCTCTAGTTTTTTTAAGCTCGATATGTGTGGAAACTCTAAGCAAAAGTTCATCTGACTTAAAAGGCTTTGAGATATAATCAACACCTCCATACTCAAATCCAAGCGTAAGGCTGTCGATATCAGTTTTTGCTGTTACAAATATTATTGGGATATGCTTTTTACTTTCAATCTTTTTAATGCGTCGGCAAGTTTCAAACCCATCGATTCCTGGCATCATAACATCGAGTAGAATCAAATCAAAATCTTCTTTTTCAATCATTTGAACAGCCTCTTTTCCATTAGAAGCATATTCTACTTCATAATCTTCGTTGGTAAGATGTGTTGCTAAAACCTGAATATTTTTTGGGTTATCGTCAACAACAAGAATTCTGCTTTGCATAAGATTTGAATTAGTTTTTAGTAAAGATAATAATAAAATCAACTAGTGATTAAATTAAGAATTTTTTAATTTTGGTTATAAGAATTTTAGATACTATAGGTTTTTGAATATAATCATCGCAATATTCTTCCATTAGTCTGTCTTCTTCAGAGTCAAGTCCGTATGCTGTTTGTGCAATGATCGGAATTTTTGGATTTATCCCTTTAATGATTTTTGATGCTTCGAGTCCATCAAGAACTGGTAGGCGGATATCCATCAAAATAAGGTCAATATCTGGGTCGTTTTTTACAGAGTCAATTGCCTTTTGACCATCGTCTGCAATAGCAAAATCATAACCTTCAAGCTCAAGAATTTGACTCAAATAATGATAATTATAGTCTTCATCCTCTACAATAAGAATTTTAAATTTTCCTGAAGCTTTATTTTTTTCTGGTAATACAATCTCCATAGACAAGGTACTAACTACTGGCAACAACAATTCGAACTTGGAGCCTTTACCCGGACTTGACTCCACAGTAATACTTCCACCTAAAACTTGTGCATAAGCTTCACAAATACGCAAACTAATACCCATGCCACCATCTTGATTGTCAAAATTTAACAAATCATTCATTCCAGTGTTGTCGTTATAAAAAATATTTTCCAAGTTACCAATCCCTACGCCCGTATCTTTAACGTAAATTTTTAACCCCTCGCTATCGAACTTTGCGCCTAAAGTAATACTTCCTTCTAAGGTATATTTTATGGCGTTTTCGATAATATGACTTAAAATGGACTTAATTTTTTGTAAATCGGAATTATAAAGTGCTTGCTCTGATGCAATTTCAACATCCTCAATCAGCTCCAGATTTTTTGATATAATTCTATGTCTATATTTTTCAGAAATTGTTTTAATAAGAGTAATAATACTAAATTCAGAATTTCTCACATCCAATTCTTCAAACTCCACCTTAGACAGTTCAATAACATTCTCTATTATGCCAAGCAGCCTGTCTGAACTCTCTTTTATAACTTCAATATATTTTTCTTTTTGGTCGAGGCTAACCGATTTGTTTTTTAAAAGGCTAACAAATCCCATAATGGAATTTATTGGACTTCTGAGCTCGAAACTTAGATTAGCGATAAAATCCGACTTTAATTTATGATTTTCTTCAAGGATTATTTTTGATTTCTCTATTTCTAGGTCGGCTATTTTTCTTTCTGTAATGTCAAAGATGCTCAGCAGAACCCTTTTTTCTGTGTTATGAATAAAAATCGAGGTTGATACACTAAAGAATTTTCTTTTGTCCGAACTATTCTGCCCTTTAAACAAAAAAGAAATTTCGCGATTGTAAATATTCTCCTGATTGTTGATTGAGTTTTCAACCAAATCACACAGTGGACTTTGCATTTCTTTATTATTTATTTTGGCATACTCTTCTTCGAATTCCTCGAATTGAATAATCTCTCTTAGGTTCTTTCCCGTTACATGCTCTCTTGATAAACTAGTAAATGCCGAAATAACATCATTAACTTCTGTAATTATCATTTTTGAATCAACAACAATTAGCATTATTGGAATTGTATTATAAATTACTTCTAATTGCCTTTGATTGTGCTGATATTTTAACATGGTAGTTTTAAATTCGTCGATAAGCAAATGAACCCCTAAAATTTCGGGTTCATTCCCAGGAATGAGGCTTTTCTTTGCAAAATATTTATTTTTGAACCACCTAAAATTTCCATCTGGACCAGCGACTCTGAATTCCAACTCAAATTCTTCGATTTTCCCCTGTAGCAACTGATCATACTTGGTTTTTAATCTCACACTATCTTCTGGATGTATCAAGTTAAAAATAGCATCAATGCTTATAAACGATCTCGAAGACTCACCAAAAATTAACTTACTTAATGTAGAGTTTATTTCTCTTCTCTTAATTCAGTGCTATACTCTGATACTCCGAGTTGTGCAATTTCGGCAGCAATTTTTAGTTTGCGCTCCGATTGTTTCAACTTTTCTTCAGCGGCAATCGAATGTGAAATATCCCTAAGTAACCCTTCAAATCCTACAACCTTATCATCTTGATTTCGAATGATTTTTGCGTTTATCGAAAAAGGAAGAGAGGTACCATCAGAGTTTTTAAGAATAATTTTTTCATCCGTAATCGATCCTTTTTTCAACAATTCCCGCATAACAAGATCTCTATCCTGAGGGTATGCGTAAAAAAAACTATCATGCTTACCAATTACATCTTCGGGTTTATACCCACTCAGGTTTGTAATTGACGGGCTTACTAAATTGATAATTCCATTTTCATCGGCACGATAATAAACATCCTGTAAAGCTTCGAATATTCTTTCGTATTCGTCTGAACTCTTACTGATAACCTGCCTTAGATTTACAAGTTTTCGATTGGCCTTTCTGAGTTTTAAAAACTGAAAGAGAAATAAAAGGGTTAAACATAGTAAAACAAAACTAACCAAAACAAAGAGGTTTCTAAACTCCCAAAAATTGAAATCAATAAAAAGTGGTTCTATTTTAATTTTGCTGATAGCGAAAAAACTTGTGTTGTTGCCTATTTCTTCTGCACAATTGGAAAAAACTTTACTGTTTTGAGCTAGGTAAAAGCCATTGTCACTATTAGTAAATGATAAAAATCTGAAATCTGAAATATTGCTAGAAAAGCTAGGGGTTGTTGAAAAAAACAAGAACAACACTGTGAATAGTAGGAAGCCTCGAGTAACAAAAATAGTCGAGTTTTTGGTTGTTTGAAGTAATAAGAAGTCACCTGCCCGTTTCAAACTCTCAAGCCAAAATTTTGCGTTTACTGAATATCCTCCACCTTTCATAGTCTCAATTTTTATTCATAAGTAATAGTATTCCAGTCAGATGTTCGATAAGAACAACATTAAATTCTTCAACAGCCTTTGACAGTGAATGAACAAAGTTTTGAAGATCTTCGTCCTTTTCAAACACTTCCGACTGACGTAGGTATTTGATTAATTCTGCTATTTGTCTATTCGTCAATCTGCTTTCCGCATCATTGACAATTTTCAAAAGCGTTTCCTTGATAAAAACTATACTCTCTGTATTGAAATTAAAAAACACATTAGCCGAAATCGCTTTTGCTGTTACTTCTTCGTAATCAAGAATTTTTACCAACTCTCTAGTAATTGCTGATTTAATAGCCGGTTTAATAATTAATCCTTCAAATAATGGATTAAGGTTTCCATCTATCAAGGCAAAATTAACAGCAGCTGTAAAGGCAATAATCTTAATTTGAGAATTGTTTTCAGAGTTTTTTATGGTTTTTGCTGCTTCAATCCCGTTTATATCGGGCATTCTTAAATCCATTATTATTAGGTCGTATTTATTACGACTTGCCATATCAATTGCTTCTATCCCAGAGCTTGCGTGTTCAACCGTAAAATTATAATCCGTTAAATGCACTGCAAGAACATCTCTATTAGACTTAATATCATCCACAATAAGGATATTGGCAGGCTTAAAAAGATACTCACTATTTATTTGTTCCTTAGCACCTAAGCCTATCTGGGCATTTTCATAAGGCACATCCTCAAAACTTATTATAAATTTTGTTCCCTTACCAAGTTCGCTTTCCACTTTTATACTGCCATTCATCAATTTTACTAGCTGATGGCAAATACTTAGTCCAAGACCTGTTCCTCCTGTGTCATTACTATCGATATTTTCTGATTGAATAAATGGGTTAAAAATATCCAACAACTCTTCCGATGCGATTCCTATTCCTGAGTCTTCAACCGTAAATATAAGGCTTGAATTGTTGTTTTTTAGGTCGTTACACGAAATAATTACATGTACATACCCCGAATTAGTAAACTTAATTGCATTTCCAACAATATTAATTAAAACCTGTCTCAGTCTATTTTCGTCCATAAAGTAAAGTAACTCCCCACACTTATTGTATTCAACATCAAAGGCAAGGTTTTTTTCTTCTGCTTTTAAATTAAAGATGTCGTTTATTTCTTTTTTTAGCGATTCGGGATCACAAAATACTGGACGGAGTTCAATTTTGCCGGCCTCTATTTTCGAGAAGTCCAAAATGTCGTTTATAAGATTTAGTAAGTTGTTTCCTGCCGTAAAAATAGAATTCACATAATCTTTATGATCAGGACTGATAAGTTTTTTTTGTAGTATTTCGGCGAACCCTATAATTGCATTCATTGGGGTTCTTATCTCGTGACTCATATTGGCAAGAAAAGAAGACTTTGATCTATTAGCAACAACCGCCTTATTTTGTGCATCTCTCAGTTTCCACTCTAGACTCTTCATATTTGTAATGTCCGTACCTTGTCCTACAATGGCATACACATTACCTTTGGAATCCTTTAGTGGCGTTTTGGTGATTAAAAAAATATGTTCGTTATTTTCTACCGTAATAAGTTTTTGCTCATATGTTCTGGATATTCCCAAATAAACAATTTCATCATCTATTGCTTCTATTGATTTGGCCTCTTCTTTGGTATAAACCCCATGAGCTTTCTTTCCAATAATGGATTCTTTATCTTGTCCAAATGTTTTATTGAACGAATGATTTGAGGCAAGGATATTTCCGTAATTATCCTTTACCACAATCACCGACGTTAGAGAGTCGATAATTGTTTGAAGCCATTGTCGTGTTCTTTCAAGTTTTTCGTGAGTGTTATACACCAGAGTTACATCTCTAACTAAACCTAAAAAAACATCTTTATGATTATATGATATTTTAGTAAATTTAATTTGTCCAATAAACTCCTGACCAGTGATTTTTCTAAAAATCCAATCATAGTTCTCCTCACCAGTTTTATCAATATTTCTTAGTGCCAGTTTTAACAAAACAGAGCTACTTTCTCCATTAAGTTGCTTAGTTGGATAAAGCATAGAATACTTCACGGCCAACAAATCTTCTTTCTTTTCTGCGCCAAATAAATGAACACAGGATTCATTTGCGTCGATAAAGTGCATGTCATCTGGATCAATAATAAAGATTGCATCTTGAGACAACTCGAACAATTGACGATAGTATTTTTGCTCTTGTGTCAATTTTTCTTGCAACTGATATCTTGCGGTAATATTAAAATAAAGCATCGCAAACCGTCTTTCGCTAATTTTGAATGTATAAATCTCAAAATGCTTACTTAAAAAAGGGTCAAAAACCTCAAAACGCACAGAGCCTTTAGTAAAAACATCTTGCAAGTTTTCTACGATGATTTGTCGGGATGAAAAATGCAGAAAAGAACCTGCGGTTTTGTTTAATATGTCATTTTCGCTGAGATTAATCGTGCTGCAAAATTCCTCGTTAACGAATAAATATTTAAAATCTATGTTTTCGTTTTTATTTACAATCTTTTCACAAACACAGAATGAGATATTCATATTTTTATACCACAACTTCAATTCCTCTGAAATCTTCTGAGACTCGAGTTCCTGCAATTTTCGCCGACTTATGTCCTGATGATATCCAATATATTTGGACACTCTTCCATTTCTATCATATTCACAAACCTCCCCAAAACCTTCGATCCAGATTTCGCCTTTTTCTGGATGATTATAAACATATTCTGAACAGAAAGTAGTTCGCGCACCTGAGATTATTTCAGTGTGGTTTTTGATAGCAATCTCTCGGTATTCTTCCTTCATATTTTGTATCCAATCGGCGTATTCTCTTTCTTCATACCGAGCCTTGGAAATTGAAAACAGTTCGAGCCATTCATCAGAAACCCGTGGCTTTGGGTTCTTTACATCAAACTCCCAATACCCAATTTTACCTGTTCTGCTGCTGGATTTCAAGATTCGCTGTGATTCTAATATTTTTATTTCTGCTTCTTTTCTTTCGGTAATATCATTTACGAAACCAAAAATATGAACTGGTTTACCCTCCTTATCTTTTTCAATTACAAAATCAAAGCTTTGTATCCATCGAAAACCGTCTTCGTTTCGAATCTGAAACTCATTGTCAAACCTTGTTTTTGTACTATTTTTAATTTCTTGTTGCATTTCAGTTGTTGTATCAACTAACTTATCTTTAATTTTTTCTATTGCTGATTGTACTCCATTTTCATCAAACTCCTCTCTACTTATTCCATATACTTCGAGCCATTTGTCGCTTACATCAGGCTTGTCTAATCTAAAATCCCAGTCAATAACACCAAATCCAGCCGTCTGTATGGCAGCTTGAAGCCTTTTTTCCTTGGCCAGAGAGTCGAGTGCGTATTTGTTTTTAAGATTTAGATTATCAATTTCTTTTTGCTGAGAAAATCTTTTCTTTTCAATCTTATTTACAAGCCACATAATAAACATAAACGATATGACTAAAAAAAGCATGAGTGCTATTGTAAATTGCATTATACTCGTTTTGGCTTTTTGTGCCTCTTGCTGAAACTTTGTAATTTGATTTAAACATTCATAAATATGTGTATTGCAAATCTGATCAATTTCGAGATAAGCAGGATTATATGATTCAACGAAAACCTGCTTTGCTTTTTTTAATTCATTAGCATAGTAAAACTCGTATAAACGTGTTCTAATACTTGAGAGACTATCTGTTTTTGAAATAAAAAGCTTGGTATCTTTCCTATTTTTTAGCACTTCACATTTTCTAAAAACCGAATCCAAACCCATTTCGGCATATTTAATTCGAGCGGCTACGCTATCTTTAGAATAAAAGTCCTCTTCATAAGTAATGAGTAAAAAAATATTACTTCGCAAAACAGCATTATAGTTTCTATATTCCATGTATGCATCCGCCTCAACCTGCAGATCTGATACAACTTTATCAATATCTGTTTTTATCCAAAACGAATTGTGAATATATATTAGGCTTAGTACAATTATTACTATTACAAAGGAAATGATCGATAAAATAAGTAATTTAATTTTTTCCATATTCATTTTTTGGCAAACTATGTTATTCATACGAAGAAAACTACTTAAAGTTTTAAAATCGTATCGGTTAATCAATAAAAAAGGCCACCCAAAACATCAATCATTTCAGATATTTGTTTTGGATGGCACGGACACTATGAAAACCTCATCTGCCCCTTCCCGGACAAATGCCTAAAACCTGCTTTTTTTATCTAACAAGACTAACTGTTCCATTATAAGAAGCACTACCATTATTTGGTTCCACTATATAAATGTAAGTCCCTGCTGGGAGTTCTCCAACATTTGTTGTTCCTTCCCAGATTTCCTCATTTGAAACTGATTCAAAAACTATTTGCCCCCATCTGTTAAAAACTTGAATTCTTGCTCTTGGAAATTTGTCAATATTGACTATCTCCCATTTATCGTTTACGCCATCACCATTAGGAGTATAAGCATTTGGGATAATTATACAATCATCATCACTATCGTCAACTATAACGTTGACAGTATCAGACACACAGTTATTTTCATCAATTACACGCACGGAATAAACTCCAGGAAAATTCTGTCCAAAACTCCCGCTTTGGTAAAGTTCTTTGTTAAATAAATACTGATACGAACCAGTACCACCAACCGCTGAAATTTCAAAAAATCCATCGTTGTTGCCATTGCAACTTACAGGATATCCAATTGCCCTAACATCTATTTTTTCTGGTTGTGGAAGTTGTACCTTTGTTGACATGGAACAATTATTTGCATCAGTTATGGTAAGATAATAGTCTCCTGCAAATAAACCAAGTATGTTTTGTTCATTTGTAACATATTCTTCATTTTGCCACATATAGTTATAGGGCTCGGCTCCACCTTTTGCTTGTGGATTAATATAACCATTTGATTCACCAAAACACTTAGACTCTTGTTTGATAATAAAACACCCTAGTTCTGATTCTGGCTCTGTGATATCGATTATTTGAGAAATCATACAATTATTTGCATCAGTTACAGAAAAGGAATAGCTACCTGCAGTTAAATCTGTTGCAATATTGCCAGTAAATCCATGAGCCCAAACGTAACTTAGATTTCCTGTTCCTCCAGTTGATAATAGTTCAATGTTACCTCCACTATCTCCATTACATTTTACATTTGTAATAATACTGTTTACAATTAACTGAGGAGGATTTGTCAAACTTATTTGTGAATAACCTTTGCAACCTTGTTGATCTGTTAATGTAACCAAATAATCTCCTGCAAAAACATCTGTTATGGTAGATCCCGAAGTATTGTTTGACCAATAATAACTCAATGGTGCAATTCCATCATCTGATACAGCATATAAAATTCCTGAATTATTACCATAACAGTCAACATTTTGCAAAATTTGTATCTCGGCATCTATACTATCAATTGCATTTACAATGAATTCAAATGAATTAAGACAACCCCTTGAGTCCGTTACAGTAAGTATGTATTCGCCAACCGGAACATCAAGCAATACTGAGCTTTCGCCTCCAGTTGACCAAAGGTACTGATAAGGAGCAACTCCACCAGTGGTTCCAGTAAAGATTCCACCAAAGTTCTGACCACAGTTAACTGGGTTTATTACACCTTCAACAAAAATTTCGGCTGGTTCAGTTAGTGTTACCGAATCAACAAGTTGGCAGTCTGACGAATTTGTAATTGTAAAATAATACACTCCAGCGTTTAAATTACTTCTAGAGAATTCAGTATCTCCATCAGCCCAAAGTATAGATACATCTGGCAAATCAATCTCGACAGATATAAAACCTGTATTATCCCCAAAACAAGTCATTTCTTCTGATTTTTCAATAGAATAACTAATTTCTGCTGCTTGTAAAATGCTATGTTCAGCGGAAATAGAACAGCCGTTAATATCAGTAACTGTTACTTGATAGTTTCCAGGTCCTAAACCACTTAAATTTGATGATGTGGCAGAATCTTCTGTGTTCCAGATATAGTTATAATTAGGAGTTCCGCCGTTTACAACAGCATTTATAACTCCGTTGTTGGAATTAAAACATGGTAGATTTTCTGTGCCACTTATTAATACTTCGAGTTCTTCTGGTGCTGTGATAAAAATACTATCTGTTATCTCGCAGCCAAATTCACTTATTACTTTTATGTAATGCCATCCTTGACTAATATTTTCAAATATTTCAGTGTTGTTCTCTGCAAGATTATCCCAAATAATCTCATAATTGTTTGTTGAAGTTACGATCGCACGAACAACAGCATCATTTGTCGAAAAACAAGATGGATAATTTAAAATCTCAAAAGAAATCTCCGGCAACCCGTGAATATTAACAGATTGAAAGTATTCATCCGTACAACCGTTGGGCGCGGTATACGAATATGATAAAAAGTGTTCGCCGATACCTGTAGATGAAGGTGAGATGGTATTGCCGGAGATTTCAAGCCCTTCTACAACCCCTCCCCAGGGAATTGCGTGAAAGCTTATATCATTTGAGTTTATGCAGTAATCATTTTCAACTCCCGAAACTAATACTTCAGGAACTTCGAGAATTTCTGTTTGTGTTGTAGCTATAGATTCACAGCCATATTCATTTGTAAATGTATAAGTTATATCATATTGTCCTGGTAAAAGATTGAGTGTTGAAAATGAATGTGTGGAAGTCAACTCTATTCCAGCATTTATTCCACCAACCGGAAAAAATTCAACTGCCACTGTTCCAAAATCATTACAATACGAGGTTTCTAATCCTGATATAAATGCAGGAGTAACTGGGTTAACAAAAACGATATATTGATAGGTGTTCTCACATACTCCATTATCAAAATTATAATAAACTGCATTTTCGCCTAATATTGCCAAACTTGGTACAAAATTACCATCAACTACAGCGTTACCCCACCAATTTCCTCCTTCTGCATCAGCTAAAAGCTGAAATAATATTTCATTTGCACAAACCATATCTTGTGAAACCATGCTGATTATTGGAACATCTGTGACATTTATTGAAAATATCGAAGTACTCTCACAAGTTCCTGTTCCAAGAGTATAAGTTAATTCATGTATTCCACTACCAGCGATGAAAGGACTAAATATTGAGTCATTACTAACTCCATCACCCGTCCAAATTCCGCCCTCTGGTTCTGCATGCAACACATAATCTTCCAAATTACTACAAACAGATTCTGGAGTATTAAAAATGATATTTTCAGTGCCATCAAATACCCAAAGATATTGATGTCGTTCCGAAATGCAATTTGAATTAGATACGGCATAAGTAACTAAAGAAGGTCCTGTTCCTGCAATTGAAGGATTAAAGATCCCTAAAACAGGGTCTGTTATTCCGTTTCCCGACCATAATCCTCCAGGAGTTATACTTTGCAACTGACTTGCCATATCGTTAACGCAATAAATAAAACTACCATCAAAACTTGGGTCTGGAGCATCAATAACTTCTATTTGTTTTGAAGAATTGCTTTCGCAAGCACCGTTCGAAATAGAGTAAACAATATCTTGTATTCCTTCGCCAGCAATAGCTGGATTAAAGACTCCATTTATTGAGTCTGTAATTCCATTACCACTCCAAACTCCTCCAAGATTTTGCGAGATCAATTGAACGGGATTCTCAAATTCACATATTTGTGCAGGTAGTGAAAAATCACTGCTAATAAAATCCGAAACTGTAACATTTATAGTGTCTGCATCAAAGCATTCTCCATTAGTGAATGAATAAGTAACTATACCATTACCTACACCTGCCGTCTGTGGTGAAAATGTTCCATAAATATCTGTAATGCCAAAACCTGACCATAAACCACCCGAAATATCTGCTTCCAAAATTTGATTTGACTGGTTTATACAAAATGATAGGTCTTCGCCAATGTTTGCATCAAAGTATTCATCAATAATAATATCTATCGAATCTATGTCTTCGCAATGTTGGTTGTTGATGGAATGATAAATTCTATGTGTTCCTGGACCTGCTAATTGTGGATCGAACCGACCTGTATAGATATTTGTTATTCCTGTTCCAGTCCAAAAACCACCAGAACTTACAGAATGAAGATAAAAAGCTAATTCATTTTCACAATGATGCAATTCTGGTAAAATTTGAGCATCAATACCTTCAAAAACTTCAATATTAATCGAATCAGATATATTACAAGCGCCAGAGCTAATTGTGTAGAAAAGAGTTTGTGTTCCGATTCCAGCTAATGTTGGATTAAATGTTATTGGTTCTGATAAACTAACTCCCACACCAGTCCAAATGCCTCCGATTGGTTCAGCAATTAAAGTAATTGGAGTCTGATTATTACATATTTCAGAAGGTACAGAAAGTGAAATCTGTGGAGCCTCATCGACTGTAACATTTAAATCTTGAGTATCGTCACATCCAGGATACCCAATATAATAACTAATAATATGTGCACCACTTCCGGCTAGTGCTGGACTAAATGCTCCAGTTTGGGGATTAGTAATTCCTGTTCCCGACCAAATCCCTCCAGTGTATTCTGAACTTAAGATTACCTCATTGGTTGCAGAACAATAATTTCCTGTTGCAGTAATAGAAGCATCAGGGATAGTTATTTCAATTTCGCTGATAACCGAATCTGAACAATTAAACTCATTTACAACATAAAATCCATAAATTCCAGAGTCTTGCTGATCTACATCTTCAATTGTTATTGTTCCTGCTTCTGAATATAATGCGTTTGGTCCTGTCCACCAAACATTTCCATCGCCAGTTCCTGACAAAATAAGATCCTCATTTCTGCAAACAGGGTAATTAAATTCGACAAACGCTACGGGAGAAACATTAACGTGTATTTGTGTTGAAGCAGTTCCAGTACAACCAATTTCGTCACTAACAGTAAGATAATATATACCCGAATTTTGGGTGATGATATTGTTAATTGTTAGAGTATTTTGGTCAGAAGTCCAATTACTAGGGCCTAACCATTGATATTGATAAAATGCCCCTGGATTAATCACAAGATTATCTCTTTCACAAAGAACTTGAGATTCGGGCAATATTGGATTTGGCCATTCATGAATCGAAATATCTAGCATTTCTTTGTATTGACAGCCATTTGACCCAGTTACAGTTACGCCATAAAATCCACTCTGCGATGGATTTGCCGCCACAATAACTGGATTATTGATTTCACTAACATAAGCTTCGGGACCTTTCCACAAGTAGCTAATGCCATTTTCTGCGAAGAAGGTTAAGTCCTCACCATCACAAATAGGAGCATTTGTTTCAACATTTGCAACTGGTAAAGGCATTATCTCAACCCATGTGGAGAATAATTCGGATCCACAAGGGTATCTAACTTCCGCAGTCACAAATTGAGATTCTGTTAAAACCGCATTTATTTCAGTACCTCCAACATTACCAGTGCTCCATATTATTTCATATAGTTCGGGCAATTGAACTATATTAAGATTAATCAAAACAGAGTCCCCAGCACACTGAGGAGAATTATTAGAAATGCTTCCGCTTACACTTATATTATCGTTAATATAAATGGTTTCTTCGATAAATTCAATTCCACACTGGCATCCAGTAAATATCTTAACAACAATTGTTTCGCTTCCTTCTACAATTTCGTCAATTAAGGCAGAATATGGCACTGCTAATGACTCTTGACCTGCAGGAATCTGCAAACTTAGCGGAATAGCAGTATAATCAACTCCCATTACTGCGGTACCACCGATTTCAATATTAAAGTCCAGTGGAGTATCAATATTATTATTATCCGATCTTGCAAACATCAAATTATTTTCACATCCTTCGTAAGTATTGTTTACCATTACCCAATCTGTAATGTTCTTTACTAGTGGAATTGTTCCGCTGTTAAAACTTCCTGCTTTAAGAAAAACTCCTGAATCAAAAATCGGATCAGCAGCATCTGCAATAGCAAGTCGAATATGATAAGTCTCACATGGAGTTACTGCCGTTACAGCAGTCATTGTAGTAGTCATTCCGTCGAATTGCAAATGCGCTCCATTATTATTATTGGTATACCAGCTTGTATTTTGGTTCTGATTTACATTGTTGATACTAACGGGAGTATTCGTCCCAGGGATTTTTGCAATATTTACATTTTGGTAATTCTCTGGTCCACCACTGATATGAAATGTGAAGATGTCATTAAAAACACCTCCAACATATTCTTCATATTCCTCCGACCCAAAAGCATATTGAAAAGAAATAGTATTATTTGATGGGATAAAATCAAACTCAAGAATAGCAGCATCATAAGTTGCTCTGTTTATTATTGAAGTAAGTAATGAATCTCCTGGTTGTTGCAGATTTGTGCATGTAGCCGGACTGCTATTTGGCCCAGCAACTTTAATGGCTTTACCTGTTGAAAGAATAATACCTGAATTAAAATCCAGTCCTGGAGTACCGTTAGTAAAGAAACCTATACTTTCTGGATGTCCAGTAAATTCTATATTTAATGCTTGCACACAACCCGATATAAGAACGTTGTTTACTAATTCTTCTGGTGTAGCCGAAAGAACTCCGATTACAGGAATCTTGGCTCCATTTTCCTCCTCGGTATTATCAAATTTTAGTTTTAAAATTCCATTATCTGCACCCGAGTTTATCCATATTCTGCCTGTAATCATTTGGCCAGCTAAAGCAGTGTCACAATATTCAATATATGACTTTTCGGAAATAACCTGTGAACAGTCCAACTCATTCCATTGCTCTCCACTAACATAGTATAAGGCGACTCCATGATCTACAACTGATTTAAGCAAAACTTCAAGTTTTACTTGTCCCGATTCTGGCATAACGAAATTAAAAAACAGGTTTTTGCCCGAATAATTTCTACTACATGATGGTACCAGTATATTGTCATTAAATGCAAGAGAATACTCACAATTAATTTCTGTAATACTATCACCAACATCAATAATGCTTGGTGTCTGCATTTGAGCAGATAAGTTTACTTGTGGGAAGCAAGTGTAACTTATAATTGTAAATAAACTGAGTAAGGTTAAAGTTTTCATAATTCTGTTGTTTGTCCTATTCAATAAATAATCTCTTTAATACAACATTTTCGCTTTCGACAAATACTGCATTATAAACGCCAGCAGCAAGTCCACTAAGGTTTATTTGTTGTTCCGCTGCCACTATAACAGAAGAATATACTTCGCGACCAGCTGAGTCATAAACAACAAAGCTAACGGCAACCGTTGGGTCTGGATTTGTTACATTAAATTGGCCATTTGATGGATTTGGATAAATGTCATAGTTTATCGGCAAATCGTTACCATCTCCTTCCTCTAACTGTTTTAAAGTAACACTTTTTGTAGTTGAACAATATTCATTAGAAACTGTCAGAGTATAAATGCCCTCTGTGTTTGCAATAATTGTGTTTGTATTTTCTCCGTTATTCCAAGAAAATGAATTATTGAGTCCGAATAAATCTGCATTTGAATTTATATCTGAAATTATCTCAACAGGCAACTCAGTAACTTCGATTGTATTATTTTCGGCGTTTAAGAACTCAATACCCTGCCATATTTTAATAAATGTGATTGTTACAGTCTTGTTGTTTATTCTTTTAAAGTCGTCGTTCAAAGTTATTTTTACCACATTTTGATCGGCATTAAATGTAAATCCCGACATTGTGCTAAATTGATATACCTGTCCGGGAAGCAAATCTGAACTAAGAATAACAGATTCGTTTAAGGATAAGGATTTAGATTGATAATTAACTGAGTATTTTATTTCTGTACCAGCTGGCACAATCTCTGTTCCTTCATTTACTATTCTTAATTCTACATGATGAACCTCTTGATCGTAATCACAAATAAAACTTGTTGGGTTAACCGCCTCAATAGAAATCAGCATCTCTGTAGTTATTGGTTCTATGTAAATATCTTCAATTACATAAACACTATTATCTTCAATGCTATCTTTTAATGTCTTGAAACTGAATTTTTCTGACCAATCTGATATTCCACCAAAAGCACTACAGTGTGCTTGAACATAAATATCATACTCTGTATCAGGCAACAAAGAAGTTAATGTGAGTGCAGGACTAACACTACTGTTAATAATTGTTCCTGTTCCTAGTAAAAAACCCGATAACCCGAATTCTATATTAAACCCTGTCTGAAATTCTGCTACACTCCATGAAATTAAAGCTGTTGTCTTAGTTATTTGGTTAGCATTTATTCCCGTAACAAATTCACAAATGCCATCAGTAACAAAACTTACTGCCTCGGAATAAATAATTGCTCCTTCGCAGTCAGTTAACACGTAAGCATCGTATTGAGTGTTCGGAATAAGATCTTGTAAAATTGCTGTACTGTCAACAATATTATAATTCTTTGTGCCTGTACCTTTA
Source organism: uncultured Bacteroidales bacterium (assembly GCA_964579045.1). GTDB lineage: Bacteria > Bacteroidota > Bacteroidia > Bacteroidales > ML635J-15 > Bact-19. The sequence goes on from CAZOHR010000004.1 coordinate 24,635, forward strand.
GAAAAACCATGTTCGCCAAACTCTATATTGATAATGTTTTCAGACTCTGTCCACGAAAGTTGGGCAAAATCACTGCCCTTGTCCACAACACTGAGGTCTGTAGCTGTATTGCAATCAACAGGAAATCCAATTCTGAATTCGTCAATAAAAAGATAATATTCATAAACACTCTGATAATGAACTACAATATATTTTGAACCTTCGGGAATTAATGTTTTATATTCCTTCCAATCAGAACCAGCATCTGCAATAACTTCATTCCAAGAAATTGAGCTTAATGGGTTTATCGGATTGGTAGAAAATCCAATAACAAACGATTCGGAACTACCAGCCAATGTTTTATACTTAAAACTAACTTCGGTATTTGCTCCTACATTAATCATTGGGCTAATTAGATATTGATCATATGGCGACCCAACTGCATAAGAACTAAATCTCAAAGAATTTTGTCCATTGTATGATTCTGTGTTGTCAACGATAACTTCATTTTCAGCAGGATAATTATTATTTGCATACAAAACCTGCCAACACTCTAGCGGATTCTCAGTGTTTTCAAAACTCTCAGTATAAGGAAGAGTTAAGCCTATTTCGCAATCTGTAGTTAAAGCATAAGGACCTACCCAGTTACTTACACCATCGTTACAATAAGCTCTTAGATAAATATCATAATTTACCAATGCAGTAAGATTGTTAAGCTGTAAACTGTTCGATTGAATAAAGCTAATACGTTCACCAGAGCCAGGAACAAATCCTTGTAAACCATACTCGAGTTCAAAAGTTTGATTGTCGGAATTCTGCCACCTTACCAAAGCCGATGTTTCTTTTACATTAACAAAGCTAAAATTCTTTGGTTCTCCACAGTCCGAACCAGGAACAATCATTAAATTGTCTATGCCAATGCCATAACCATATCCCGATTTGCCAACAAAAGAAATATAATATTCTGATGATGCATCTGGTAAAACAATTATTTCTTCCATCCAAGAATCGAGATTAGATTTATACTCGGAAAGTAAGACCCATTCTGAATCTGCTGACACTTTATAATAAACTGACAATTCGTCCTGATCACTGCTCCAAACTGGTTGTACATGTCTAAACTTTAAAACTGGATTTTGTGCACCAGATAAATCAATTGCTGGACTAATTAGTCTAGTTTCATCACCATTATAATTAAAGGAATTGAAGCGTATATTAGATTGTCCCTCATAAGATGACGTAATATCGCCATATGCAAGACCGCTACCGATTGTCCAGAGAGCATTTCCGCTTATTGATTGGTTTGTCCAGTTTTCAAAACTTATTTCATCTTCAAACTTTTCGGCAAAGTAAGTTTCTGGCAATGTCTGAGAGCTGATAGTTATGGTAATTATCAGTGATAAGGTGAGGAATGTAAAAAATCTTTTCATAATACTTTTTTTTAATCGGCGTATATAGTATTGGCATTTTGCTGCCTCAACAAATATACATGTGCGTGTACCCGATTAACAAATAGGTATGAGAGTAATGATATTACAGTTGTTTTTCGTGCAATAATTAACACTGTGGGATAGATTTGATGCTATAAAAACCTAATTGTGGTAGCTGTTTACATTAAGCTATGTTTTGTATCTGTAAATTGAACATTTCATTTATATATAATGATTAACATATAAATATACTAGGTTCATTTTTGCAAAAAAAACAACCTAAAAAGTTTCTTTTATCGCAGTGTAACAAAGCTATTCTTCCCAAAAACAACAAATAATCAGAATAACAGAATTATTTTTAAAGAAAAGCTAAGATATGAAAGCGACTTATTCAATCTGAGTTCATTTTAACCTTCTTTCGTTGTGTTTTTTATTTTTTTTAACAAAACATCCAGCGATACTAAATCTACACATATTGCAATATAACACAGACTATGCTAGGTTTTAATTATACAATTAACACACATATTAACATGATTTTTAAAAAACAGATTACTTTTTTCTGCATCTTAAATAAAAAGACTTTACTTTGTTTTATGGAAAATAGAAAAGCGGAGTATCTTTTGCCCCGTAAAATGAATTTAAAATTAAAAAACAATACAATTATGAAAAAGATTATTTTGACCGTGGTTTTGATGATAGTTGGAATCGCGATAATTAAAGCAGATGACATTAAGGTAAAATCAAAAGTGTCGAATGTTACAATATTTCCAGCATCTGCACAAGTAACTAGAGCTGGAACTTTTAATGCTTCGAGCGGTGTAAATGAGGTTGTTTTCGAAAATGTGTCCATTTACTTAAACACTTCCAGTATTCAGGCAAAAGGGAAAGGAAGTTTTACTATTCTAGATGTAAGATTCGAATACAAACAGCCAGAAATAGTGTTAACAACTCAAACTGACGCATTACCTCCTAAAATTTTGAAAGAAATTGCCTTATTAGAAGACTCTCTGGTTTACCTTAATTTCGATTTATCAGACATTGAATCACAAATGAATGCTTATGATCTTGAAAAATCAATTTTATTAAACAATCAACTTGTTAAGGGCAACGGAGGAGACACTATTACTGAATTAAAAGCCACAATGGAATATTTCCGTTTAAGAATAGCAGATATTAATACACAAATGCAAAAACTACGCAAGCAAGATTTTCAGATGAAAAAACAATTAAACAGAATGAACCTTCGTCTAAGTGAACTCAATGCATATAATCAGCAACAAAACCCATATCAGGCTCCAAATGCGCCTATTCCTCAGATTGTAGTTACTATTACTGCCGACGCTGCTGTTGCTGGATCAATGGAAATTAGCTATATGGTTGGGAATGCTGGTTGGACACCTACATACGATTTAAAAACAAATGGAATAGATTTGCCAGTTCAGTTGGTGTATAAGGCAGAAGTATGGCAGAACACTGGTGAAGAATGGGAAAATTCAAAAATCAGACTATCCACAATTACTCCTTCGGCAAACAATGTAAAGCCTGTACTTCCTGTATTTTATCTTGCTTACTACAACTATTATAACACAATTACTACCGGCTCGAAAGATAAAAAAGAATCTTCGAGAGCCTCATTAGATTCAGAAAGCGCAGGTGCTCCAGGATATACAGAGGATTATCAGCCTGATGCAAATTACGCATACAATTACACTAGCATGGTTCAAACAATGACAAATGTAGAATTCGACATAAAACTAAACTATACAATTCCAACTGACGGAAAAGTTCATATTTTGCCGATTCAAAACGAGTCAATACCCACAACATATATTTATCATATAGTTCCAAAGCTCGAATCTCAAGCATTCCTAATTGCAAAATTAACTGATTGGCAAAAGCTAGATTTATTACCAGGTAAGGCTAATATTTATTTCGATGGTACATTTGTTGGGGAAACACAAATCAATCCTTCAACATTGTCTGACACTCTTGAACTCGCCTTAGGCAGAGATCGCAGCCTTCAAATTCAGCGTAAACAAACCAAAAATGAAACGGTTAATAAACTTGTAGGTTCAATATCCACAAAAACAATATCTTATGAAATTACAATTAAAAACACCAAAATGGTTAAAACTGATATTGTATTGCAAGATAACATCCCACTAAGCACTGATGAAGAAATTAAAGTTGTACTTACCGAAAAAGGTAAAGCCATACATTATGAAACAACAGGCTTGCTGCAGTGGAATGATAAACTTGCTGCTGGTGAAACCAAGAAATACATATATACTTACACTGTTGAATATGACAGTTCTAAACCATTGAATTTTAACTTTTAATAATTTAGGTATATGGTATAATTATGTAATCGGTAATCAGTAAAATTTGTAATCGGTAGATTGTTGTAAAATTGAGATTCTGCTATTCTTACAAGAATAGAATTCCAATAAGCGACAGCGACTATATAAAACCCACCGACTACAAATTTTACCGATTACAGATTACCGATTACAGATTACATCAGCCGTGGCGCAGCAAGAACTTAATTCTAGTTTTGACATAATATCTAAGTAATTACTTTAACTTTTAATAATGCAGATTAGGGCCGGGAATTTTAACCGGCTCTTTTTTTTGTAACAAATTGTTAAAAACAAAATAAACTGTCACTTTTCAAGTTTAATATAGAAGCACTTATTGATAGATTCTGCAATATTTTAATATTTTTGTAATTAAATATTTACTGATATGAAAAAACTAATTTTTCTGATTATCCCTATTGTTCTCGCGTTTGTGGCGTGTAATAATCCAAAGTTTCAAAATGTGCCTATTGCTCATGGTAATGCTGGTGACATTGTTGTTGTAATGAGTAATGAAAGTTGGAATTCGGAACCTGGAGATACAATGCGAGCAATTTTTCATGCTTATTGCGATGGCGTACCGATGGAAGAGCACATATTTGACCTTCATCAGATTCCTTACGATAAATTTCTTGAGATAAACATGCTTCATAGGAACATTATTTATCAGGAAATAAATCCAAAGGTTGCTGAGGCAAAAATCACAATCACTCGTGATCGTTATGCACAAAAGCAAGTTTTCGTTAATATAATAGCCCCTAGTCAAGCCGAATTCGTAAAAATTGTGGATAAAAATAAACAAAGCCTCATTAAGCTTTTTCTCGATGCAGACCGAGACCGTTGGGTTGCGCAACTTACAGGCCACACAAACAAAACGATGTCGGATAAGATATTAAAAAAGTACTTCGTATCCTTAAATGTTCCTTCAAATTATGTACTTGACGAAACCCGTGATGATTTTGCTTGGATTTCAAATGAAACAAAGTACTATAATATGAACATAATTATTTATTCATGGCCGATAAGCGACAGTTCTTCGCTAGAACGTGATTACTTAATTGCAATGAGAAATGAAGTTCTAAAAAACTGTATCCCCGGCGAGCGTAAAGGATCATATATGTCAACTGAGACAAAATATGATTATCCTGTTTACGAACTTGCAGATCATAAAAATCAACCAACCGGAATATTAAGAGGTCTCTGGAAAGTACACGGCGACTTTATGGGCGGTCCTTTCGTAAGCTACACAAAAATGGATAAGATTAGAAACAGAATGGTTACTGTTGAAGGATTTGTGTATTATCCTAATGAAGAAGTCCGTGATAAGATAAGAGAACTCGAAGGTATTGTTTACACATGGGACTTGGTAAAATAGATAATGCAACAGATTTTCTCCACACATATTTTCATATAAAATCCGAAATATTAATAACTTTGTAAAAAAAACAATATGAATCTTAATAAAGTAATGCTCATTGGTAGATTAGGTAAAAAACCTGAGGTAAATTATATAAAACCAGATGTTCCTGTTGCTCGCTTTTCACTTGCAACCAGCGAATCTTACAAAAATAAAGATGGTGAGAGAGTTGACACTACCGAGTGGCACAATATTGTTGCATGGAGAGGTAATGCTAAATTTGCAGAGTCTTACCTCGACAAAGGCATGCTTATATATCTCGAAGGAAAACTTCAAACTAGAAAGTGGGATGCCCAAGATGGCACAACAAAATATTCAACTGAAATTGTCACAGATAATATCAAAATTCTTGAGAGAAAATCAGATGGTAGCCAGCCGTTTAAGCAAAATGCAACAGTAGCTGATCAGGAAAAAACACAAACCCCACAAGCTCCTGTTGACGATATGTTTGATCCAATTGACGATGCTCTAAAATCTGATATTGATGATGATTTACCTTTCTAATTTTTCGATTGAACGGTTTACCAAAGAATTTTCAGTTTCGGCAGGCTGCAGTATTACAGCACTTTAATGTTATTAACGAATAATCAGAATGAAAAAAATTACCATAATAATCCTGCTTTCTGCAATCATAGTTTCAATATTTTCCTGCAATGGCGATCCTGTAATACCGAAACCAAGAGGCTATTTTAGAATCGATTTGCCAGAAAAAACTTATAAAACATATGACGATGATTGTCCATTTGTGTTTGAATTACCCGAATATGCTTTCATTATTAAAGAACAAGAAGATTATTGCTGGATGAATTTGTATTTCCCTATCAATCAGGCAACGGTTTATCTCACTTATAAACCAATAAACAATGACCTTACTGCTCATCTCGAAGATGCGCATGAGTTTGCCTATAAACATACAGTAAAAGCCGACGCAATAGAAGAGACTCTTTTTGTAAATGATAGCTTGCATGTTTACGGCATGTTGTATAATCTTAAAGGAAATACAGCCTCTCAGGTTCAGTTCTATCTTACTGATAGCACCACACATTTTCTTCGCGGATCTCTGTATTTCAATGTAGCGCCAAACAAAGACTCTTTGGCTCCTGTTGTAGAGTTTATTAAACAGGATATCGTTCATCTTATGGAAAGTTTACAATGGAAATACTAATATGATTTTATTAGAAAACTTTTGTCATAATAATGCTGTTTGTGGAATCAGAAAAATTACCAACGATGTAAATTTCCTCTATGCATATTGCGAGCTCACCGATGTTGACAATATGATACTTAGCCAATCAGGGTCCTTGTACCGCCGACTCGAGATTTTAAATATTCGGGCTTTGGTTAAGGAACTCGGGATTAAAACTTCGATAAGCTACAAACACAGAAAACCAATTTGTCCTAATGGTTTTATTAGCATTTCTCATTCTGACAGTCTTGCGGCAATTATATGGAGCCCAGAAACAGAATATGCCATTGATATTGAAGAAGTTAGTTCAAGAATAACTAGAATCGCAAAGAGAGCTTTTTCCGACTTGGAACTCGAATTCGCAGGCGACGATTTATTAAAACTAAACCTATTGTGGAATTGTAAAGAATGTGTTTATAAGCTTGCCGAAATAAAAGGGCTCGACTTTAAAGCTCAAATTAGGGTTTTGCCTTTCAATGATGATGGTAAAATCTCTACGGAACTATATACTAATGATTTAACTCGCAGATTTGAGTTCGATTACGGCGAAATATCAAATCACAGTTTCGTTTGGGGAAAAGAGATAAAAAAGGAGGAACTTTTTGGGTCTCTGGTATAATTTTGTACCCTTTGGCGTTGCTTACTTCGTCTGGTGGCTAGCGGATGTAGACGGTTGTCAGTAGTCGGTGTGGATTGTAGCAAGTTTGAGATTCTGCTGTATTTTGCAAAAGTGGAATTCCAATTAGCGGCAGCGACTAAGCTAAACCCACCGACCACCGACTACAAATTTTACCGATTACAGAGCTTGATTCTAGTTTTGACACAATACCTAAATAACTAAGAAAAGGGCTAATGTAGCCCTTTTCTATTTTTATGTTTCAGCCTAAATACTGACATTATTTAACAAGCTTCATCTCATCAATAAGATTTTTTGCACCAGCATATTTATCAATAATGAACAATGCATATCTTATGTCGAGGTTTATACATCTCTGTAGGTTTTCTTCAAAATCAATATCTCCAGACATAGCTTCGCTATTTCCATCAAAAGCAATACCGATGAGGTGACCTTCACCGTTAATTACAGGAGAACCTGAGTTTCCGCCAGTAATATCGTTGTTTGTGATAAAACAGGTTGGAAGTTCGCCTTTACTATTTGCATATTGACCATAATCTTTAGCATTATAAAGCTCTTTTAATTTTGCGGGAACATCAAACTCTGTACTTCCTGGATCTTCTTTTTGCATAACACCTTCAAGTGTGGTGTAATAATCATAAGCTACCGCATCACGAGGATCATATTTGCAAACTTTACCATAAGTAAGACGAATTGTTGAGTTTGCATCAGGCGCCCACAATTTTTCAGGATTCATTTTCATTAATCCATCTACAAATAATCTTTCTCCTTTATCGAGATTTTCTGAGCCTGCCCAATATAAATTATTGATCTCACGATATTTTGTAATAATACTGTTTCCAGTAATTAACATCATGTCGGCTTTTAACGTCTTTAAATTAGGTTTGGCAAGAAAAGCATTGAATTTTTCTTCTGTCGCAAAAATTGATTTTGCAAACATCACATCCACATATTTTTTAAAATCTCCTTTGTATTTTCCTTCGATAGTAGCAAAAAACTCGGGATAGAACTTTTTATCCATGTTCTTGTAAGCATATTCGAATAAAGCAGCCATAACTCTTTTTTCGGTATCTGCATTATAATCTTTGTAGAATGCTGCGGCAGATTTCTTTATCGCTTCAATATTTGCGTCTATTTTTGTTTGATCTTTTGACTCAAGTGCAGTAACTAGGCTAGAGCACTGATATGCAAAATATGGCAACTCTGGTCCTGAAACAAGACCTTCGAGAAGATACATTCTTGCTACAGCAAACTCATATCTGTCTTTATAGGAAGTTTCAATAAGACCTAATGCTTCTTTATATTTTGCATCACCGTTTTTATTTGCCCATGTTGTATAATCACTTTCAATATCTTTCTTAACTCCCATTGTATTGAGATTATATAATGCTTTATTCTGCTGTTCGGAATATTTCCAATAGTTTGAACAACGGGCATATTTTGATGCATATTGTATTCTTGTTTTCTGGCTCGATTTCATTTCTTCGCGAAGAATCATAATCTTTACATCTCTAATTTCGAAGCGCAGTTTATTGGTAACATTCATGGTTTCTTCGAGCCCGAAAGAAGTTACATATCTTTCTGTTGTGCCTGGAAATCCCATCACCATTGCAAAATCGTTATCTTTAATCTCTTTAATATTCACAGGAAGAAAATGTTTTGGTTTAAGTGGAACATTCTCTGCCGAATATTTTGCAGGTGAACCATCAGGAGCAGTGTAAACTCTGAACATCGAAAAATCGGCTGTATGACGTGGCCATTCCCAATTATCTGTATCACCACCAAATTTTCCCATTGCTGAAGGAGGTGCTCCCACCAAACGAACATCCTGATAAATTACATACACAAAAACAAAAAACTGATTACTATTAAACATATCCGCCACATATGCTTTGTAGTAAGTACCCTCAACCGCTTTATCAGATATTTCTTTAGAAATTTCTTTGATTTTTGTTGCTCTTTGTTCTTCAGTCATGTCGTCAGTTAAAACTGCAAGTACCTGACTGGTAACGTCTTCCATGCTAATTAGTACCGAAGCTGTAGTTCCTGGATTAGACAATTCCTGGTCTTTGGAATATGCCCAGAAACCATCTTTAAGATAGTCGTGCTCTACCGAAGAATGTGCTTGGATAGCTCCAAATCCACAATGGTGATTTGTAAAGAACAAACCTTCGTTAGAAACTATTTCACCTGTACAAAAATGACGAAATGGTGCGCCGTCATTGCCTAAACCGATTACAGCATCTTTTAATGAACCATTATTTACATTATAGATATCCTCAGGAGTTAACTTAAAGCCTGCTTTTTGCATGTCTTCGTAGTTCTTTCCCAACATTGATAATAACCACATTCCTTCGTCTGCGCGAAGATTTAAATTAAAAATTAGGGTAATTCCCAATAAAACTGATAAAATTCTTTTCATTATGCTAAGTATTTATGATATTTGTGAACAAAAATAATTGAATTTTTGTGTTCGCAATAATTTTTGTGTTAATAAGTACTTAAAATTGAAGTGTTATACGCATGCCGTTACCAGTCTTGCTTTATAAAGGGCTGGATACAGCTGTGAGAATTTAATAAACTATAAGATGGAAAATGTTTTGAAATCAATAACGTTTTTGATTGCTGTTCTCGTTTTGCCGCTTGTTTTGCTATCGCAGATAACAGTGCCTGTAAATTACAAGGAACTCGCCGATTATAAACGAGAAAGCGACGCAATGAAATTTATGAAAATCGATTTATCCCAAACATGGCTTTTTATGGTTAAGGATAATATAATATCATCAAATAAAATTCTTGTTCAGGAAGTATATTATAATTCCGAAGGATTGCCAGAAAGAATACTTCATTATGACGAAATGCAAAAATTGAAAACATATACGGTAATAAAATACAATAATCATAAGCTTCCTTTCGAAGAAATCGACTTTACTGCCGACTCGGTATTAATAAGTGGGATTCTATTTGAATACGACGATAATGACTTATTAAGTAGGCAGGTGGATTATGATAATAAAGCGGAACTTATTGCAATGCAAACCTATCAACGATCAAACGATTCAATTATGATTTCCGTAACTGACAAAGCAGGTAACCTAATTTACAAAAACCTAATCATCTTATCTGGGAAAATCGGAAAAGAGCAAATTAAAAGCATGACTAAGTCCGACAGAAATAATACTGTTTTCGAAAAAGTTATGTTTGAATACGATGAACTACAATCCCTAAGTCGTAAATTTGTTTACGATGACAAAAATATAGGTACACGTAGAGAGTTTGTGTATAACGACGAAGGTGCGCTAATTCGTACCGTCACTTATGACGAAAACTCTGCAATCCACTCCGATTCATCTTTTGAGTACGACAATTACGGAAATGTTATCCGCATTATCGACCTTGATTCCTCTACCGGATCAACAAAAGTTTACTTTGTTAAATATTTAGCTAAAGTTGCAGGAAATGAATAAAATGAAATGAAATGATAAATCACAAAAAACAAAAAAACAAAAAAACAAATAACAAAAACAATAAACAACAAACAACAAACAACAAACAATAGAACAATAGAACAATAGAACAATAGAACAATAGAACAATAGAACAATA